>ONMG01000121.1 GCA_900318855.1 uncultured Prevotella sp. | reverse complement strand
TAGGCCAATTGCTGTGGCAGTATGCCCTGCCGGCCATCATCGCCATGACAGCGTCATCGCTCTACAATATCATTGACCGCATCTTCATCGGGCAGAAAGTGGGGCCGGATGCCATTGCCGGACTTGCCATCACCTTCCCCTTCATGAATCTGGCAGCCGCCTTCGGAGCCGCTGTGGGCGTAGGCGCTGCCACGGCCATCTCGGTGAAGCTCGGACAGAAGGACTACACCACTGCCGAGAACATTCTCGGCAACACCGTGACGCTGAACCTCATCATAGGTCTGTCGTTCACAGCCATCTTCATGGTCTTCCTCGACCCGATGCTCCGCTTCTTTGGGGCCAGCGACATCACTCTGCCCTACGCCCGCAGCTTCATGCAAATCATCATTGGGGGCAACGTGATATCGCACATGTACTTTGGCCTCAACAACCTGCTCCGTGCGGCCAGCAAGCCCCGCAGTGCCATGACAGCCACCATCTTCACCGTTGCATGCAACATACTGCTCGACGCGCTCTTCATCCCCGGCTTCGGCTGGGGCATCCGGGGTGCCGCCCTGGCCACCGTCATCTCGCAGTTTCTGGCCCTATGCTGGCAGGTGTATCTCTTCAGCCGGCCGCAGGAGCTGTTGCATTTCAAACAGGGCATCTACCGGCTGCGCTCCCGCCTCGTGAAGGCCATCATCAGCATTGGCATCAGTCCTTTTCTGATGAACCTTTGCGCCTGCATCATCGTAGTGTTTGTCAATAAGCAGTTTGTGCGCTACGGTGGCGACATGGCCGTGGGTGCCTACGGCATCTCCAACTCCATCGCCACCATGTTTGTGATGATTGTCTTCGGTGTCAACCAAGGCATGCAGCCCATCGCCGGCTACAACTACGGTGCCCAGCGCAACGACCGTCTGAAGCAGGTGCTGCGCCTCGCCATCGTCAGTGCCACAGCCATCATGACCACGGGCTGGCTGCTGGCCATGCTCCTACCGCAATATATAGCGCGCCTCTTCACCACCGACGCGCGGCTCATTGAGCTCTCGGCCATGGCCATCCGCTACGTCATGCTGGTGTTCCCCATCGTGGGCTTCCAGATGGTAGTGACCAATTTCTTCCAGTGCATTGGCAAGGTGAAGCTGAGCATCTTCCTCTCGCTCTCCCGCCAGCTGCTGTTCCTGCTGCCGCTGCTCTTCATCCTTCCCCTCTTTGGCGGACTCAAGGGCGTGTGGCTGGCTCTGCCTTCCTCTGACGCGATAGCTGCCATCGTGGCCGCCGGCGTGATGACCGCCTTCATGCGGCGCCTGCGCTCTGCGGAAAGCACCCCCAACAATATTCCGAACGCTAACTTATAACCATAATGGGAAAGCATATCATCATTAACGTAGGCCGGCAGATAGGCTCAGGCGGCAGAATCATCGCCGCCCGACTGGCCGAGACCTTCGGCTGCAAGCTGTACGACAAGGAAATCCTCAATCTGGCAGCCCGCGAGAGTGGCTTCTGCGAGAAGTTCTTCGAACAGAACGACGAGAAGGAAAGCTACCTCAAGAGTCTCTTCCACGCCCACCTGCCTTTCCTGAGCGACGCCACATTCTATAAACCGGCTTTCTCGCAGGAGAACCTCTACAAGTTCCAAAGCGACGCCATCCGCAAGGCCGCCGCCGAGGGCAACTGCGTCTTTGTGGGCCGCACGGCCGACTATGTGCTGCGCGACCACAAGGAATGCATAGACCTGTTTATCACGGCCAGCATGGAAGCCCGCATCAAGGCCGTCTGCCGGCGCAGAGGCTGCGACAGGGCCACTGCCACCAAATACATCACCAAGGGCGAGGAGGAACGCGCAGGCTATTACAACTTCTTCACGGGCAAGACCTGGGGGGCTGCCACCAGCTACGACTTCTGCATCGACAGCAGCATCCTTGGGCTCGACGCCACAGCCGACGTGCTTGCCGACTACATCCGACGGCGTCTGGCACTCTCCGACGGCGCCTCTCAGGAAGGAGGCAAGGAGTGAAGCGTATTGGCATCATCAGCGACACCCACGGCTACTGGGACGACCGCTACCTGAAATACTTCGAACCGTGCGACGAGATATGGCATGCCGGCGACATCGGCACCCTTGAAGTGGCTCAGCGGCTGGCTGACTTCCGGCCGCTGAGGGCGGTGTACGGCAATATCGACGGCCCCGACCTGCGCCGCTTCTACCCCGAACGGCTACGCTTCCGCTGCGAGCATATCGAGGTGCTGATGAAGCACATCGGAGGCTATCCCGGCAATTACGACGCCAGCGTGCGCGGACAGATTATGGCCAATCCGCCACAGCTCTTCATCAGTGGTCACTCCCACATACTGAAGATTAAATACGACAAGACGCTGCATCTGCTCCACATCAATCCGGGCGCCGCAGGCATCCTGGGCTGGCAGAAGGAGCGCACGCTCGTAAGGCTGACCATCGACGGCGACAGCTTCAGCGACTGCGAGGTCATCACCCTGGGCGAACGAAGGAAGGCCACAGCGCCCGACACGACTTCCTCTCTATAGAGAAAAAACAATAAATTCAAGCATATGACACACACTTATCTCGTTACCGGTGCCGCAGGATTCATTGGTAGCAACTTTATTAAGTACCTGCTTCATAAGAAGTATGTCAACGAGCCCATCCGCATTATTGTGCTCGACGCACTCACCTACGCCGGCAATCTCGGCACCATCAAGGACGATATCGACGGCGAGCGCTGCCTCTTCGTCAAAGGCGACATTCGTGACCGCGAACTGGCCGATCGCCTCTTCAAGGAATACGACATCGACTACGTGGTAAACTTTGCAGCCGAGAGTCATGTGGACCGCAGCATTGAGGATCCGCAGCTCTTCCTGAGCGTCAATATCTTAGGCACACAGAACCTGCTTGATGCCGCCCGTCGCGCCTGGGTCACGGGCAAGGATGCTCAGGGCTACCCCACTTGGAAAGCCGGCAAGCGCTTCCACCAGGTGTCGACCGATGAAGTCTATGGCTCCCTGGGTGCCGAGGGCTTCTTCACCGAGCGCACACCACTCTGCCCCCACAGCCCCTACAGCGCCTCGAAGACCAGTGCCGACCTCTTCGTGATGGCCTACCGCGACACCTATCACATGCCGGTGAGCATCACGCGCTGCTCCAACAACTACGGTCCCTACCACTTTCCGGAGAAGCTCATCCCCCTCATCATCAACAACATCCTCGAGGGCAAGAAGCTCCCCGTCTACGGTCAAGGCACCAATGTGCGCGACTGGCTCTACGTGGAAGACCACTGCAAGGCTATCGACCTCGTAGTGCGCGAGGGAAAGCAAGGCGAGGTCTACAATGTGGGCGGTCACAACGAGATGAAGAACATCGACATCGTGAAGCTCATCATTCACAACATCCATGACATGATGGCCGCCGACAAGCAGCTCAGAAACGTGCTCAAGAAGCAGGTGAGGGACGAAAACGGCGACATCGACATCAGCTGGATTAACGAAGACCTCATTGAACACGTGGCCGACCGGCTCGGGCACGACCAGCGCTATGCCATCGACCCCACAAAGATCAAACAGGAGCTGGGCTGGTATCCGGAGACCAAATTCGCCGACGGCATCGTGAAGACCATCAGCTGGAACCTGCACCACCAGGACTGGATTCAGGAGGTAACCAGCGGCGACTACCAGAAGTACTACGATATCATGTACGGAAATGACCGCCATGGACGCACTCTCTAAGAAAGTCGACGCTTACCTGCGGCTGCTCAGCCGCACGGCCCTGCTCGTAACCCCGCGCGACCGGGCCAACATCAACCTGCTCCTCACGATGCTGGGACCTGCCGACAAGGCGATTATCGAGGCTGCCTACGGTATCAACGGCCAGCCCGCCAGCAGCCTCAACGACATCGCCGGGCGCTACTCGCTCACCGGGCAGCAAGTGGCCGACATCATCACGAAGGATCTCCGCCACATTGCCGTCACTCCCGAATGGCAAATGATGCTGCAATCATTTCCCGAAGCTGTGAGGAAGCGGCTCTGAACCACGACCACAATCACATAACGCTACAAGCAATGAAAAAGATAATGCTATTAGGCTCAGGCGAACTGGGCAAGGAATTTACGATTGCCGCCAAACGGGCAGGTCTCTACGTGGTGGCCTGCGACCGCTACGAGCATGCACCGGCCATGCAGGTGGCTGATGAGTGCGAGGTGTTCTCCATGCTCGACGGCGAGGCTCTGGAGGCCGCCGTCAGAAAGCACCACCCCGACATCATCGTGCCGGAGATTGAGGCCATCCGCACCGAGAAGCTTTGGGAATTCGAGAAGGAAGGCATTCAAGTTGTTCCGTCGGCACGTGCCGTCAACTACACCATGAACCGCCGCGCCATACGCGACCTTGCAGCCAAGGAGCTGGGGCTGCGCACGGCCCGTTACCACTATGCCAGGACGTTCGAGGAGTTCAAGCGGGCTGCCGACGACATCGGCTTCCCCTGCGTGGTGAAGCCCCTCATGTCGTCGAGTGGGCACGGACAGAGCTATGTGCACAACGACGATGAGCTTGAGGCTGCTTTCCATGAAGCCATGGAGGGAAGCCGCGGCGACGTTAGAGAGGTCATCATCGAGGAGTTCATCGACTTCGACAGTGAGTTCACGCTTCTCACGGTGACGCAGAAGCACGGTCCCACCCTCTTCTGCCCGCCTGTCGGGCATGTGCAGAAGCATGGTGACTACCGCGAGAGCTGGCAGCCCTATGCCATTTCGGAGAAGGCGCTGCGCGAGGCCGAGCACATTGCCGACGAAGTGACCCGCGCACTCACCGGCTATGGCATCTGGGGAGTGGAGTTCTTCCTCACCAAGCAGGGCGAGGTGATCTTCTCCGAACTCAGCCCACGGCCGCACGACACGGGCATGGTGACACTCGGCCACACCACTAATCTGAGTGAGTTCGAGCTTCATCTGCGCGCCGTCATGGGATGGCCTATACCGGCCATACACCTTGAGCATTACGGGTGCAGTGCGGTGATACTTGCCAAGGACGACGCTGACAAGGAGCCGGAATACCACCTTGAGGAGGCGCTGAAGCAGGACCGCACCCGAGTGCGCATCTTCGGCAAGCCCGACCAGCACGTGGGACGCCGCATGGGTGTGGTGCTCTGCTATGGGGATATCGGCGCCGACATCAACGCCCTGCGCGACAAGGCAAAGAAAGCCGCTGCTACAGTCATCACCGACTGACCATCGTCAACGGTCGTATCTCCACCCTTCCTCGGCAATTCGCTTGCGCGGCCGGTAGACGGGCTCAAGCGGATTGTCCTGAGGACGGTAATCGGCACATCGGATGCCGGCAAGATAAAGCAACATCTGATCGAGATTATCGGTCATGAAAGGCTGCTTTCTGGCCTTCCACACCTGCTGCCACACCTCTGGGTGACGGTGCCGATAGATGGGTGTGGCATAAATCCAGAAAGGCACCTCCAACTGCTGATGAGCCTCATTCCAATTCTTGATGTCAAAGGTACGGCCAAAGGTACGGCTATCGTCGAAGACCAGCTCTCCATGGTCGGGCACGTAGATGACCACAGCGTCGCGTCCGGCAAACCGACTCACAATCCCATTGACCACATAATCATTGTAGAGTGTGGCATTGTCGTAGTCAGCCAGAAGCTTTAGCTCGGCAGGTGTGAGGTCAGGACGGCGGTAGTCCTTAGGCCGGAAGCGGGCAAAGGCGGACGGGAAACGGTCGGCATAGTTGAAGTGCTGACCTAACAGATGGAAGATGATGAGGTTGTAACGCGTGTCATAGCGCTGCAAGGAATCGTAGTCGTGAAGCAGTCCCTGGTCGTAGCGCCGGAAACGGGTGTTGCGGTGGGAAAACTGTGAGCGGCTGAGCTTCGGACTGTTGAGGATGGTGCTGCCATTGTAATCCCAAATATCGAGATGGGGACTCATCACAAACTGATTGGTGATGAAGTCTACATTGTAGCCGGCCCTGCGGAAGAGCTGCGGGAAAAGCGGATAATCCTCCCAGCGGCGTTTGCAGCCTTGGCCATAGAGCGAGAACATCAGACGGAACACCTCGGAGGTCTGATTGTAAGGGGCTATCACATCGGTGAAGGCCACCAGTGAAGAATCGGCAGCCAGCTTCTGCTGTAAGGGTGTCGTGGGCAGGAAATAACCGTAGAGCTGTGCATGGCGACGATTGTAGGACTCACCGATGATGAGCACGATATTCGGTGACCGGTAGCTGCATGAGTCCACGCTCACAGCATCGGCCTTCGACTCGAGCACGCGGATGCTTCGCATATTGACTTCCACATTGCGCGCCGCCTGAATCAAGCGGTAGACGGGCAGATAGAACCCGGTCACGTACTCATGCTGCCAGCCGTATTGCATCTCCAGTTCGGTGTCGGCCTCAAAGAAGTTCCATTCGAAAAAGCGCCAGTTGGTAAGGCTCGAGACTGAGCAAGCCAGGAATGCAGCCCCGCTAAGAGCGCCCAAGAGCTGCTGGCTCAAGCGGCATCTGGGCAGCCGGGGCTTCCGCCACACCCACCACAGATGAAGTCCTGCCACTAAGAACACCAGCAGAACGGGGGACAACAGTGAGCGCAGGGTGACAAACGACTGCAAGGCCTCAGTGGCTTCGCGCACATTGGTGTTGACGACATCGGTGAGCAGCATCGGGGTGATGCCGCTGCCGAAACGGGAATAACAGAACAGATCGACCACGGCCAGCACATAGAGCACCACAGCCAGCAAGCCCCTTGCCCAGCGCCTCACGCACCGAGGACACAGCAACAACAATACGCACAACAGATAGAGCTCGGCATAGAGCTCAAACATTCCGCGCACCTTGCCGAACGCGTTCACGGTCCAGATACACACGGCTCCTAAGAGATACATAAAGGAGAAGAAACGCCCGTTGGCCGCAATGGGGCGCCAAAGAAAACGCAGCCACAGCTGCTTGCTCACGATGTTCGCAAGACTCTGATATGCGAATTGCATGCTCACTGATTATGGTATTCCCAACGCTTCAGGAAAGAATTGTACTTATAGTATCCCATCAGCTTGCCTGCATTGTCGAAGACTTCATAGCGCTTCATGAAGTTGTTCCACTTCTTCACGTACACGCGCTTGCCGTGCTCATCGAAGCCTTCGCGCTGCTTCAGGAAGTTGTTGTCCTTCTCGTATCCCTGACACTTTCCCTTGCTGTCAAAGGTCTCCTCGCGGTTAAGGAAGTCGTTATTCTTCTTGTACGACAGCAACTTCCCCTTGCTGTCGTAATACTCCATGCGGTTCAAGAAACTGTTATACTTGGCATAGCCAGTCATAACCCCATGACTGTCGAAGTACTCGTTGCGGCCTAGAAAGTTGTTGTATTTCTCATAGCTCTGCGCGAAGCCCATGAGGCTCACCAAGCACAGCAAAAAGATAATCAATCCCTTTTTCATAATGTCTCTGCCTTTAATTGGAGGCAAATTAAGCAAAAGTTTCCGAGAACTCCAAACTTTCCTCCATAATAATGCGCCGGCCACAGCAATATCCCTTGCAGCACCGGCCCGCCATCCCTACAAAAGTGGGCCAAATAACAATAATCTTCCAACCCGGACGTTATGACAAATGAGACTCAATGAAATGAAAGCAAGATTAATCAACTTAAAGAAGATAGCCGACCCGCGAGGAAATCTTACGACAGTGGAAGGCGGGCAGGATGTTCCCTTTTCGGTGAGCCGGGTCTACTGGACCTACGACGTGCCGGCAGGCGAATGCAGGGGAGGCCACGCACACAGACGCTGCGAGGAGTTCATCATCGCCACGGGAGGCAGCTTCTGCGTTACGCTCGACAATGGGCACGAGAAGCAATCCTATCTGCTCAACCACCCTTATCAGGGACTCTATGTGGGTCCGGGCATCTGGCGCACGCTCACCGACTTCTCGTCGGGAGCCGTATGCCTTGTCCTGGCCTCCGACCCTTTTGAGGAAGCCGACTACATCCGCGACTATAATGAGTTCATTGCGGAAATCAAGAAAAACGACAACTCCAATGTTTGAAATCAAGCGATACAGTCCCGAAGATGCCGCACAATGGAATCAGTTCGTAGCAGGTTCGAAGAACGGAACGTTCCTGCTCGACCGACGATACATGGACTACCATTCCGACCGCTTTGTCGACTGCTCCCTAATGTTCTTTCTTCACGGCCGGCTCTATGCTCTGCTGCCTGCCAACCTCCGGGGAGACGAGTTGTGGTCGCATGGGGGACTCACCTATGGAGGCCTCATCATGGGTACCGATATCAAGGCCGACGACACCCTGCAGCTATTCACAGAGCTCAACAAATGGCTGAAGGCTGAAGGCATCAAGCGCGTAGTGTATAAAGCCATACCCTGGATATACCAGCAGATTCCGGCCGAAGAGGATCTCTATGCCATGTGGCGCACCTGTCGGCCTAAACTCTTGGCCCGCGACATCGCCTCAACCATTGACATGCAACGCCGCATCAAGTGGAGCCGCGACCGCAAATATGGCATCAACCGGGCTCGAACCTATGGCATTTCAATCGAGCGCAGTACCAACTTCGAAGGCTTCTGGAAGGTGCTCGACTGGAATCTCATGCACACCTATGGCGTGGAGCCGGTGCACACATTAGAGGAAATGCAGTTGCTCCACAGCCGCTTCCCCAATAACATCGTTCTCTATGTGGCACGGCTCAATGGTGAAGTGATAGGGGGAACAGTCATCTACCTGACGCCAAGGGTGGCCCACGCACAATATATCTCAGCCAACGCTGAGGGCAAGCATCTCCGGGTTATTGATGCTATATATAATAAGGTACTGAACGAGGACCTCGCCGACTATCCCTACTTTGACTTTGGCAAGTCGACTGAAGAACTCGGACACGTGCTGAACAGCACACTCATCTATCAGAAGGAAGGATTCGGCGGACGCGGCGTGTGCTACGACTGGTACGAATGGACATTATGAACAACCGAAAGGAAGAAGAACGCAAAGCAATGGTATCGATACCCTATCTATCGCTCAAAGCCGTCACCCATCAGCACGAGGCTGAAATTGTGGATGCAGTGACCCAAGTGGTGCGCGGCGGATGGTACCTTAAGGGAGAACGCACAGCTCGGTTTGAGCAGGAATGGGCACAGTATGTGGGAGCTCTCTACTGTGTGGCTTGTGCCAACGGGCTCGATGCACTCACACTGATACTCAGAGCCTACAAGGAAATGGGAGTGATGAAGGATGGAGACGAGGTCATCGTGCCCAGCAACACTTACATTGCCTCCATACTCGCCATTAGCGAGAACAAGCTGACTCCGGTGCTCGTAGAGCCCCGTCTCGACACGCTCCAAATGGATGACCGGCTTGTGGAGGCTGCCGTCACTCCACGCACAAAGGCCGTGATGGTGGTACACCTCTATGGACGGTGTGGCTGGACGGAGCACATCGGGCAAATCTGCCGCGACAAGGGACTCAAGCTCATAGAAGACAATGCTCAAGGACAAGGTTGCCGACTGGCCGACGGCCGACGGACTGGAGCCTTAGGCGATGCGGCCGGCAACAGTTTCTACCCAGGCAAGAATCTTGGAGCACTGGGCGATGCCGGTGCCGTGACCACTAAGGACAAAGCGCTAGCCGACGTGGTGAGAGCAATTGCCAACTATGGCTCCTCACGCAAGTATGTCTTCCCTTTCAAAGGCCGCAACAGCCGTATGGACGAGATTCAAGCTGCCGTGCTGAGTGTCAAGTTGCGCTACTTGGATGACGAGAATCAACGAAGGACAGAGATTGCCAACCTCTACATGCAGCACATCCACCATCCTGCGCTGACCCTACCCTGGCAGGAAGGCCTACCGACGAACTGGCATATATTCCCAGTGCTCTGTAAGCAACGGGACGCACTCCAAGAATGGCTGAAGGAGAAAGGCATCGGAACGGTCATCCACTATCCTATTCCACCTCACAAGCAGGGTGCCTATCGGGAATGGGCACAAACCCATTACCCACTCAGCGAATACATCCATGCGCATGAGTTGAGTCTGCCTTGCAATCAGACAATGACTGACGATGAGGCCTACCGAGTGATTGATGCGGTGAATGACTTCAAATTAAGATAAAGCAGCGGGCGGTTCCATCCTTCAAGAAGAGATGCAACCGCCCGTTATGGATACAGATATAGAAGCCAAAGGTCAGTCAGAGAGTTCCTTCAGCTTACGCTCATACTGCTCATACAACCATTTATTCTGCTCCTCGATGGTGAGGTAACTATTGTCGAGCACTAACGCATCAGGGGCCTGGCGCAGTGGTGACACCTCACGGTGGGAATCAATATAGTCGCGCTCCTCTACATTCTTCAGAATCTCATTGTAGTCGGCCTCAACGCCCTTAGCCTTCAATTCATCGTAGCGTCGCCGGGCCCTCACGCTGGGACTCGCCTTGACGAATATCTTCAGTTCGGCATGCGGGAAAACCGTGGTTCCAATGTCACGCCCATCCATAACGATGCCCTTCTGCTGCCCCATCTTCTGCTGCTGACGCACTAAAGCCTCTCTGACGAAAGGAAGAGCTGCGATGACACTCACATGGGATGACACTTCCATCTGTCGGATTTCGCTTTCCACGACCTCACCGTTCAGACAAGTATCGGGGCAACCAGTCTGAGGATTAAGGCTGAAGGTGATGTCCAAACTGTCCAACTCTTTCTCCAAGGCATCAGCATCCACACTGCCATCTGCTTTGAGGAAACCACGACGCAGAGCATAAAGGGTCACAGCCCGATACATTGCCCCTGTGTCGACATACACATAACCGATTCTCTTGGCCAGCTGTCTGGCCATGGTACTCTTCCCGCAGGAGGAATAACCGTCGATAGCTATAATTATTCTCTTCATAGATGTCTGGTAATAATGGAAAACGGTCTACAGCGTGTAGGCCAGATTGATAAGCACCGACGAACTCGACACATGGAACTTGCCCCAGGCCAGATTCACGTTGAAGCGCTCGGTCTGAAGCCCTGCACCCAACGAGAGTCCCGCCCCATGGCTACTGCCACTGTCATCGCTGTTGGAGTCAATGGTCATCTCATGCGCACGGCGGCCATTGTAGCCCAGTCCAAGCCACAGATTGTCCGACAGGAGGACGTCGGCACCAAGGACATAGTGGTCGCGCAGTCCACTGTCCCAATGATTGAGGTTGACCAAGGTAGCCGAGATTCGGAAAGGAGTGTTTTGAATGCGCTTCGACACACCGACCTGCACATCAGCCGGCATCGACTCATAGTCGTCGTTATAGGCTTTGAGCTGGCCACCCAAATTCTTGGCAACCAAGGAGACCGACCACTCACGTTCCTCATCATAATAGTTCAGTCCCAAATCTACGCCCACAGCCCACGAAGTGTAACTGCCAATATAGGAGTTCACCATGCGCAACGTCACACCACCGGCTATCCTGCTCGTAAGCAAATAGCTCACAGTGGCACCAAGGGCTATATCCTTGGCTGAGAAGGTGCCGGTCTCCTGTCCTTCGTCATTGGCCTCCTTGATTGAGCCATAGTTGATGTACTGAACCTGGCCACCGACGGACAGACGTTCGCGGAGCACTTTGTTGAACGAAGCTCCCAAGAGGTTAACCCCCGACATATAGTTCATGTAGTTGAGTCCTATTGTCTTGTCTGTAGCAGAGGAGAGTAAGGCCGGGTTATGAAACATCATTGCAGCATCGTCTTCGATAAGCGTAATATTATCGCCACCCAAGGCTGCTGCATGAGCGCTCATAGGAAGACGCAAAAAATTATATACAGTCTGACTTTCCTGTGCCCCAGCATGGAGGGCAAAGGACATGAGGGCAAGAATCCACGCTGTCTTTCTCATTCTTTTGTTCGTTTGCTCACTGCGAAGGTAGCAATAAAAGTGCGAAGGCAGGCATCGGCATCCTTTAAAATTATTAAAAAGATGAGCTTACACAGCTTCGGCTTGCACGTATAGCAGATTTATTTGTATCTTTGCAGACATTCAAAGTAATAACGGGATGGCAGGGCTATTATTGCCTCAGAGTCCCCAAGCAATGAAAAAAAGAACTACATCTTGGAATCCAAGAAGACATATCAAGCAAGCCTTGACAGGCAGCGCACCACAGGCTATCTGTTAGGTCTGATATTTGTGTTGGCATCCATTTTCGTGACGCTCGAATGGAATTCAGGAAGCAAGGATATGGCAATGAGCGACGATGAAGCCGATGATTTAGAGGAAAGCATCGAAGACATGTCATCCCAGGAACCCAGCGACAAAGAGACGGCGGCAGTGTCGGCTGCACCAAAGGCCATCACTGCCAACATGCACCTAACAGAGACTGCCGACAACGCGTCACTGACGCTTTCGCCAAACTCCAGCGATGCGCCACAAGGAGTCGGACAGTTCCGGCCTGAGACGCAAGACCCTCAGCCACTCCCCCTGCCCCAAGCCACATTGAAGGAAGACGACAGCACAACGCAGGACGTGGGTGTGCTGCCACAGTTTCCCGGTGGCATGACGGCGTTCATCCAGTGGCTCGACCACAATCTCAGATACCCGGCGTCTGCTCAACAGGAAAAAAAGCAGGGGCAAGTAACCGTAACCTTCATCATCAATAAGGACGGCTCCACTGCTGACATCAAGGTGAGCAAATCGTCAGGAATTCCGGCTCTCGACTTCGAGGCTGTGCGCGTGCTGCGCATGATGCCCCGATGGACTCCAGGCAAAGAAAAAGGAAAACCATGCCGGACCATGGTGGCCGTACCCGTAGTATTCAAACTTTGACTATTCACATAAAACATATTGCGCTCATGAAAACCGCAGAAGAAATCCTCGGCAGCATCAACAGTTGCCTCGATGAAATGAAGTACGACCGCAAACCAGCCTCTCTCTACGAGCCCATACGCTATGCACTCTCGATGGGAGGCAAGCGCATAAGGCCTACGCTCATGCTGCTGGCGTACAACCTCTACCGTGAGGACACCGACAGCATTCTCATGCCTGCCTGTGCTTTGGAGACTTACCACAACTACACACTACTCCACGACGACCTCATGGACAACGCAGAACTGCGACGCGGACACCTGACGGTCCACAGTAAGTGGGATGCCAACACGGCCATTCTCTCTGGCGACACCATGCTTGTGTTGGCCTACCAGCGTATGATGCAGTGCAGGACGGACAAACTTGAGCCCATGCTGAGACTCTTCACCGAGACGGCACTCGAAATTGGAGAAGGACAGCAGTACGACATGGATTTTGAGCACCGTGACGATGTCAAAGAGGACGAATACATTGAGATGATACGGCTCAAGACAAGTGTGCTCCTGGCCTGTGCCACAAAGATGGGCGCAATGCTGGCCGATGCTCCGGCTGAAGATGCCGACAACCTCTATAAGTTCGGCGAGCAAATTGGACTGGCCTTCCAGCTGCAAGACGACTACCTCGACGTCTATGGCGACCCTGCGGTCTTCGGCAAAGCTATCGGAGGCGACATACTCTCGAATAAGAAAACCTACATGCTCATCAACGCCCTCAACCACGCCGATGCTCAAGAAAGAGAAGAGCTGCGCCACTGGACCTCAGTGAAGGAGTTCGATCCGAAAGAGAAGATTGCAGCGGTTACCGCATTATATAACAAGATAGGTATAGACCGTATGGCTCTTGAGAAGATTAACTTCTACTTCGAGCACAGCCACAAGTATCTTGATGCCGTAAAGGTGGACTCCACGCAGAAGGAGGAGCTGCGCAACTACGCAAACAAGATGATGAAACGGAAATACTAAGCCCGCGGCGAGAGGCAACAGCCACACGATAAAGCACATAGAAGATGCCCTACAGAAGATTTCCAAAGACCGACTCGGCCCGACTACGGGCCTTAGGCACGCTGCTCGACTACAACAGCAATTACTCCGTTCAAGGACGGTTTATTGACTGGAAGACAGTGGCCGACGTGCGCACCATCTACGGAAAACTCACTACTGTCGTGCAGCAGCGTAAGGTCGACGGTGCAGCCCTGCAACGCTTCAACGCTTCTATGGGCAAACTGCAACACAACGCCAAACTCTATGTAAGCCACTTCCTGCAGGTGCTCTTCATGTGCGTGCAAAGAGGTGAAATCCGGGCATCACAGCTGCAACTCTACGGTCTGAACGCATCAGATATGACCGTACCCAATATCAAGACTGTCAACGGACTAATCTCATGGGGCAAGAAGACGGAGGCCGGAGAGAAAGCACGCATCTCGAAGGGCGGTCGGCCCATCTACAATCCTTCCATCGGCATGGTGGCCACACACTGCGACATCTTTTGCGAGGCCTGCCAAAAGCAGAAACTGTTGGCTGACCGTGTGGAGCGCGACCTAAAGGAACTTGAGAAGCTGCGGGAGCAGGCCGACGAAGTAATCTTCTCGCTTTGGAATCAGATTGAAAGTCACTTCGCCTCACTTCCACCTGACAAGCGCTTTGACGAATGCCGGAAATATGGCGTTATCTACTATTACCGAAGGGGCGAAGAGAAAGAATAAACGCTAAGACATGACACCATTATTCACAGATACCCACGCACATCTCGACGTGGACGATTTCAAGGACGACCTTCCAAACCTCATAGAACGTGCTCAGGCTGCCGGTGTCGTCCGCATATTCATCCCTGCCGTTGACGAGAAATCCGTTGACGCCTTGCTCCGTGTCTGCGCGGCTTATCCCGACTATTGCTATCCAATGATTGGGCTGCAACCGGAGGAAGTGAAGGGCAACTATGCATCCGTACTCACACGTATGCATGACCGCCTGGTTGCTGACGGGGCACACAGGTTCATTGCCATTGGCGAATGCGGACTTGACTTCTATTGGACACGAGAATACGAGCAAGAGCAACTAAAGGCATTCGAAGAACAAGTGAAATGGGCAGTAGAGTTCCAGTTGCCTCTGGAAATCCATTGTCGCAAAGCCCAGAATGAGCTCCTTGCCATTATGCGTCCCTACATGAACGAGTTGCCCGGCGGGGTCTTTCATTGCTTCACCGGAAACGAGCAGGAAGCGATGGCCTACCTAAAATTCAGCAAATTCTGTCTTGGCATTGGCGGCGTCTCTACTTTCAAGAGCTCTCATCTTAGAGAAACGCTTCCTGCCGTAGTGCCTCTCGACAGAATAGTCATCGAGACCGACAGTCCTTATATGGCACCGGTACCCCACCGCGGTCAACGCAACGAACCCGCTTTCTCAAGGCTTGTGCTTCAGCAGCTTGCACAAAGTTATGGCATAGATGAAATAGAATTGGCCCAAATCACGGAAGCTAATGTCAGGCGGGTGTTCGGCATAGGCACAGATAAGGAATAGAGGGGACGATGCAAAGTAAGAAGAAAATAAATCCCGAATCTTTCCGTCGTTTCAAAATAATTGATTACCTTTGCACCACATTTCAGAAAGAGACCACAAAAGGAAAGATGCTCGAGTGGTTGAAGAGGCACGCCTGGAAAGCGTGTAAGCGTCTAAAGCGCTTCACGGGTTCGAATCCCGTTCTTTC
>ONMG01000167.1 GCA_900318855.1 uncultured Prevotella sp. | reverse complement strand
GGAGAACTCGTGGAGACGCGCCATAGACTGTTGGACGAAGATGATGTGGTGGTGAACTTTGGTCCTAACCACCCCAGTATGCACGGTGTGCTCCGTCTGAGGACAGTCATCGACGGTGAAACCATCAAGCACATCTATCCTCATCTCGGTTACATCCACCGTGGTATGGAGAAGATGATGGAGAGCATGACCTATCCTCAGACACTCGCTCTGACCGACCGACTTAACTACTTGTGTGCCATGATGAATAGACATGCGCTTGTATCGGTTATTGAAGAGGCCATGGGTGTGGAGCTCTCGGATAGAATTCGCTATGTGCGTACGATAATGGACGAGCTGCAGCGTCTCGACAATCACCTGCTCTTCTTGGGTACTTGTGCACAGGACCTTGGCGCTCTCACCGCATTCCTTTACTGTATGCGTGACCGTGAGCATGTGCTCAATGTTATGGAGGAGACCACGGGTGGACGCCTTATTCAGAACTACTATCGTATCGGCGGTTTGCAGGCCGACATCGATCCCAACTTTGTGAGCAATACTAAGGCTCTTTGTACCTATCTCAAGGATAACATACAGGAGTATCTCGATGTCTACGGTGACAATATCATCACCCACAAGCGGCTGGAGAATGTTGGACCGATGAATCTTGAGGACTGCATCAACTATGCTGTCACCGGACCTGCAGGACGTGCTGCCGGTTGGCATAACGACGTGAGAAAGAATCATCCTTACGACCTCTATGACAAAGTGAACTTCGATGAGATAACACTCACGGGAGGCGATTCTATGGACCGCTATATGGTGCACATAAAAGAGATGTATCAGAGCATCAGCATCATAGAGCAACTCATTGATAATATCCCTGAAGGTGAATTCTACATCAAGCAGAAGCCTATTATTAAAGTGCCTGAGGGACAATGGTGGTTCTCGGTCGAAGGTGGTGCAGGTGAGTTTGGTGTTTACCTTGACAGTCGTGGTGACAAGAGCCCCTATCGTCTGAAGATGCGTCCGATGGGCCTTACCCTTGCTGGAGCTTTCGACAAGATGCTGCGGGGGCAGAAGATTGCCGACCTCATCGCTACGGGCTCTGCAATAGATTTTGTTATCCCAGACCTCGACAGGTGATGGTCGCATCGATGAGTTTATGAATACTCAATATTAATATTCAACAATCACAACAGAATATATGTTCGACTTTAATATTGTAACGCAATGGTTCGACAATCTTCTCCGTCAGACTTTAGGACTAGGGAATTTTTGGACCATACTGATTGAATGTGTCGTCGTAGGGCTCATTGTGCTGACACTCTATGCCCTTATCGCCATGTTCATGATATTCTTTGAACGTAAGGTGTGTGCATGGTTCCAGTGCCGCCTTGGCCCTATGCGTGTGGGCCCTTGGGGTGTGCTGCAGGTTGTGGCCGATGTCTTGAAGATGCTCATTAAGGAAATCTTCGGCGTCGACCGTTCTGACAAGCTTCTTTATACGATAGCACCTTTCCTTACTATCATTGCCTCTGTGGGTACGTTCTCCTTCCTGCCTTGGAATAAGGGTGCGCTGGTACTCGATTTTAATGTGGGCGTCTTCATGGTCACAGCCATAAGCAGTATTGGTGTACTGGGTGTACTGCTGGCTGGTTGGGGTAGCAACAACAAGTATTCCGTAGTCAGTGCCATGCGTGGAGCTGTTCAGATGATTTCCTACGAAATCAGTCTCGGTCTCTGCATGTTGACTGCTGTAGTTCTTTGTGGCTCCATGCAGCTGAGTGAAATCATTAATGCCCAGGTCGGCCCCTGGAACTGGCTTATCGTTCAAGGCCATATCCCCGCTATCCTTGCTTTCTGCGTATTCTTGGTAGCAGGTAATGCCGAGGCCAACCGTGCTCCTTTCGACCTTGCCGAGGCTGAGAGTGAGCTGACAGCTGGTTATCATACGGAGTATAGTGGTATGGGCTTTGGTTACTTCTATCTTGCAGAGTATCTCAACTTGGTGGTAATAGCAGGACTGGCAGTGACTATCTTCCTTGGTGGATGGGCACCTCTGAATATCGGCCTGGCTGGTTTCGACACCGTGATGAACTACATCCCTGGTTTCATCTGGTTTGCCGGTAAGACACTCCTTGTCATCTGGTTGCTCATGTGGATTCGGTGGACTTTCCCCCGTCTTCGTGTTGACCATATCCTGAAGTTGGAGTGGAAGTATCTGATGCCCCTCATGCTGTGTGTCCTTGTCTTGATGACAGTATGTGTATCCTTGGGTCTCACTCTTTAATTAAGAACATTATTAAAACACTAATTGAAATAGGCTGCCAGATGGCTTAGGCCTTCTGATGAAGCCACATTCAACAATTTAAATATGTCGGATTCATATTTCAGCGAAATCGGTGGTGCCTTGAAGACGCTGGCCACGGGACTGAAGACGACCTGGAAGGAATACTTTCTACCCAAGTCGACAGAACAGTATCCGGAGAACCGCAAGACGACGCTTCATGTGAGCGCGCGTCATCGTGGAAGACTGGTCTTCAATCGCGTCACGGAGAATGACAAGGCGCTCTTGGACAAGGGTGCCAAGGTGGGTGACTATAAATGTGTGGCCTGTACAATGTGCGAGAAGGCTTGTCCTAATGACACAATCAAGATAACTGCACACATGGAGGCCGACCCGGAGACGGGTAAAAAGAAGAAGAAACTGGATGATTACCAGTACGACCTGGGTGACTGCATGTTTTGCGAGCTTTGTGTCAATTCTTGCAACTTTGATGCCATCAGGTTTACCAACGACTTCGAGAACTCGGTCTTCGACCGTTCGAAGCTGGTGCTCCATCTTGATAAGGAAGTGTACGAAGGAGGCTCTTTGCCTAATCTCTTGGATGGAGGTGCACCTTTGAAAATCGGTACGTTTAACACTAAAACCAAGTAACGAAGCTTATGGCAAATATAGTAATGTTTTGCATCTTGGCTGTAGTCATCCTTGGTTCAGCCATTATGAGTGTAATGACGAAGAGTATTATGCGGGCAGCTACCTTCCTTCTGTTTGTGCTCTTCGGTGTGGCAGGTATCTATTTCCTGCTCGACTACACCTTCCTGGGAGCAGCCCAGATAGCCGTGTATGCTGGAGGTATCACGATGATGTACATCTTTGCCATCCAACTCGTGAGCAAGCATACCCTTCAGAACCTTGTTGAGCGTTTTAAGGGCAGCAGAGTGGTTAGCGGCACGCTTATCTCGTTGTTAGGTCTCGTTGTCGTTGGTTTTGTACTTCTCAAGAACCATTTCATCTATGCTGCTTGCAAGATGGAAGATGTAGAGGTGCCAATGGACAAGATTGGCAATGCGCTTGTTGGAAGCGAGAAGTATGGCTATGTTCTTCCCTTTGAGTTCATCTCCATCTTCTTGCTGGCATGTATTGTCGGCGGCATAATGATAGCAAGAAAGGAGGACAAGAAATGATACCCGTAGAAGCATATCTCGTACTGAGCACACTGCTCTTTTTCTTAGGAGTCTTTGGCTTTGTGACTCGTAGAAACCTTATTGCAATGCTCATCTCCATAGAGCTCGTTCTCAATGCAGTAGATCTCAATTTTGCTGTGTTCAACCGAGTCCTCTTCCCAGGTCAGCTTGAGGGAGTGTTCTTCACGCTTTTCTCTATTGGCGTTAGTGCCGCAGAGACGGCAGTGGCATTGGCAATTATTATAAATGTTTACCGCAACTATCACAGTGACCAGGTGAACAGTATTGAAAACATGAAATTCTAATCGCAATGGACTACCGTTATTCTTTTTTGATACTTCTTCTTCCCTTCCTCAGCTTCTTAGTGCTGGGCCTTGCAGGAATGAAGATGAAGGAGAAGCTCGCTTTTGCAATAGGCACGTCAATGCTCGGCGTGTTGTGGCTGATGAGCCTTTGGACCGCCTACAGATACTTCTTCTATACGGGGGATGTCACGGCAGTGTCCGCTGACGGGCTGAACTCGGTCACCTATCATGTGGCAAACGGTCGCTTAATAGATGGTGCCGATAAGGGACTGTTCCCTACCATCACTGTCTTCAACTTTGCGTGGTTGAAATTCAGTCAGCTCCTCACCTTCACTATAGGCTTCCGCTTGACTCCCATCAGTGTGATGATGCTCATCGTCATCACAACGGTCAGTTTGATGGTGCATATCTACAGCTTGGGCTACATGGCTGAGCGTGACGAGAACTATAAGAAGGAAGGCTACGAGAAAGGCTTCCAGCGTTTCTATGCTTTTCTGTCGCTCTTCACCATGAGTATGCTCGGATTGGTAGTGGCTACCAACATCTTCCAGATGTATCTCTTCTGGGAGCTTGTGGGTGTTTGCTCCTACCTGCTCATCGGCTTCTATTATCCCAAACACGCTGCTGTGCATGCTTCCAAGAAAGCTTTCATCGTCACGCGTTTCGCCGACTTGTTCTTCCTCATCGGTATCCTGTTCTTCAGCTACTATGTGGGTACGTTCAACTACGATCTCAACGCTGACCCGACCTT
>ONMG01000270.1 GCA_900318855.1 uncultured Prevotella sp. | reverse complement strand
CTTGGAACAGTAATCCGGGTACTGAGCCTGCAATGTGTGTCTCATCCAGTCCTGCTTCTTCTCGTCGCGGCTTATGATCCTGATTTCACCGATATCGGTGGTCAAGAAATGTTTAAGTACAGTTGAGCCGAACGAACCTGTACCACCGGTTATAACGAGTGTCTTTCCTTTGAAAGCTTCTGTAATATTGTTCATAACGAAATTGGTTCCTCTCTTTCCAAGCTCGCAATCGAGAGCTGTTTTATCTCACGCTCCTTGGGGGGCTTAACCTCTACCATAAGCGCAGATTTGCTTTAATTCTAATCGCCTCAATCCAGCGGTCATTGATTTCTTTTTCGACATCCTGCTCGTCAGGAACAGGTATTGACGGGTATACACATCCGCCTTTGTTGAGCTTGACTTCGACTTTAGGATAGTTACTTCGCAGAGACATCGTATCGATAACTATTTCCTCAAGGAGGTGCTTCCCACCAGCGGCAATACAAACCTCCTTTATTGACTTCTCCCTATCTTCTGGATGAGCTCTGAGATAGCTCTGAATCCTCTCGTTCTCTTTGAAGCGTTTTCTCGCCCATCGCTGATCAACACACCAATCAAAGTGTCGTTTTCTGAAGACCTCATCGCTATATTTGCCAATGTACACAGCTGAGTCCGGATCATCTCCAGCATCCCAAACGATACAGGAATCATCGGCGTCTTCTTTAAATTCAAGCGTATACGCTCCTACACCCTCAGGTGTGAAGATTTTAGATTCGTATTGGCTCTTGAAGTTCAGATTCCCATATCCAACAGTCCCAGCCTCGTAGCTATCATCAGCATAGTAGATATTGAGGATGAATAGAGCTCCGAGCGCATGAAGGAGATTCTCTATTGTTGCTTGCTTTAGTGATCCATATCTGTCGTGCTTGAGAGCTTGGTAGGCCTTCTTCCACTTTGATCCGCTCGTTCCCCGTTTATCGGACTTGTGAAGAGGACGCAGAGCACTATTTTGAAAGTACATCGTTGCTGCTGTAATTTTTACCTGCTTCTTGTTAATGTGCCAAGTATCATTCAACAGTTTCAGGCAATCTGTATCGAAGTAAAGATCTCTCAGTTGACCATTGCTATCAACTGGGTTCATATCTCCACCCAATTGCTTGTACAAATCTTTGCTAATAGCCTCGATTTCAACAGCACATCGAACTATAAGGTCAGCAATGTGGATGGAGTAAACAGAAAGCTGATCATCTGAAAAATGAATCTGGGAAGATAACGATATGACTTCCGATTCTATGCTTTTATATACTGGCCAATACAAGTTCATGATGACATACCCTCAATCACGTTGTACTGTTTCATTAATGTAGAACGGCAAGGAAATACACGTCGCCTCTTCGCATCAGGACTCAGTAGTTAGTCAGCGCTTGACCTTGATATTGGAAGCCCTGGTGCTGATATTGAAGGCTTGGCACCGTCTGTTATTTGTGGTACTTATGTTATTGTTGCATTCACTTTGCCTACCGAAATAGGACAATCTTCCTCGTCGCCATCCTCGGTACATTCCCCATTCTCCCAAAGCACTGTTCATATCAGTATTGGGCAGATGTGGACTTCTGTATTCATAGCCGCATCTCCAGATTTGCAGTTATCCTCTTTTCCACAGCCTCGGCAGCGGTTCGATCTACCGCTGTGACGCTGATATACACCTTCAGCTTCGGTTCAGTGCCAGAAGGACGAATAATCACACTGCCGTTTACCCCTTCGCCTTCATAGAAATACTTGAGGACATCCGAGGCGGGCAGGCCGTTGAGACCCACAGAATAATCCTCTGCGCACAGCACCTTCATCCCTGCAATGGTATCAAGCCCGGCGTGGAGGGACTTCATGATTTTGGCCATCTTTTCCATCCCAGCAGAGCCGGGGAATTCGTAGGAGTGGAGCGTGTTCAGACAATAGCCGTAGGTGGCGTAGATTTCGTGAAGCTTGTCCAAAAGAGAAAGACCGCGGGTACGATAATAGGCGAACATCTCGCAGATCATAAAGGCGGCATTCACGGCGTCCTTATCCCGGACATAGGAACCAGTCAGATAGCCGTAGGATTCCTCAAAGCCACAAATGTAGTTCCGCTCGTCCTCCATGCGACCGATGACCTCGCCGATAAACTTGAAGCCGGTCAGGACGTTGATGGTCTGAACATTGTAATGCTCAGCGATCTTTTCGGCCAGATCCATGGTCACAATGGTCTTGACAAAGGTCGGGGCGGCGGGCATCTGGTTATGTTTGGTGCGTTGAGCGCAGATAAAGTCCAAGAGCAGCAGACCGACCTCGTTGCCGCTCAGGAGCTTATACTCCGCCCCATCCCTCACTGCAATCCCACAGCGGTCACAGTCAGGATCGGTGGCAAGTAGCAGG
>ONMG01000120.1 GCA_900318855.1 uncultured Prevotella sp. | reverse complement strand
GTTCAAGCACAATGCTTTATCTTCTTTTTCCTTTAGAATCCATCATGGCTTAAAGCCGATGTATGTCACCTCAGCACATCGCTGTTCCGCAAGGCAATCAGCCACAGCGGCAACCAACAAGAGTCCCTGACACATTTAACGGCAGAAAAAGTAATAGTACCAATAAGTGTTTCCGTAGCTTTCTTTCATTCCAGCCTTACGCTGTGCATAGTTGGAGAAAGTTCTTGATGCTGTTTGGAAATCCTCATAGTCGGCCTCACTCACATTGTCATGATAGTAAAGCACAGGATTCTTCCTCAAATGCATATATAGGGTAAGTCCTTCACGATAATGCTTAGGCAACCGACGATCAAGTGGATAATAGAGTTTAAGCAACTCAGCAAATGTATCCATCTTCCTATCCATGAGACAAGCACAGAGTTCATAGTCGACGAGAGCCGGCTTTCCAATATGCAACCGGTTCATCCACTCAAAATATTTCCACACACTTACCTTTTGCTTCAACTGTCGTCCTACATGATTATAGATTCTACTTTCCGGAATCATCAAGGCTTCCACCGTAGTACCATTGGGCAATAGAGCCCTTGCACCACCGACAACGGGATATTCAAAGAGCCGCTCACCCAAGAGATTACAGCGCGACAATGCGAAGGCCCTGAGCATCGTAAGGCTCGCGTCCGCAGCCGTAGAGTGCTCCCCCACCGTGAGCGCCTTACGTTCATCTCCATCAAGCAACTCCTGCTCTATATGCGCCCTATAATGAAATACTTCATCATGGTTGCCGACAAGACCGACAAGTAGAAACATGACCGTGAGACATAGGACATTAAACCATGCCATACGTGAGAAAAGGCCAAAATCCTTAGCATCAGCTTCCAGCACTTGCAACTGTTTGAGGAAACCCACCAGCACCCCATAGGCAATAAGCAAGAGGGGAAGCAGCCAAACCCACGCCCCGAAAGAGAATTGATGGCTTATGTTACTGCTGATGTCAGTGAGGACAGCCAGGAACAATAGTGACGGAAAGTAAGTCTGCGCATAGCTGTAACGCGAGAAGCGGGTGAGCGAGAAGATACCAATTTGCAGCAACCATAAAACCAAAGTGATAAGCACAGCCCCTATAAAGCGGCTATAGTGAGTCTGCCCACCCGAAAGCACATGCTGCGCCACAGCCAGGATATCAGCCTGATAGAAGTACAGATAGCAGAATGAAAAGCCGATAAAGAGGATGGTACACAGAATCCTTATGGCCAGCGTACCATTCTTTCGAGGTATATTGTAATCTGTCAAAGCGCTATAATATTTTATTTGTTCTTTGCCAGCACCAAAGCCGAACGTGCCGGCACGTAAAGTTTCAGCCATTCCTTATGCTGATCTGCATAGAGAGGGTCGGAATTCGTGAAATGAGTCAACGAATCGTCGGCCAGTCCATTGCCTCCAAATTCCCTGGCATCAGTATTGAGCACCGTGGAATAGGCGCCGGCCGGCACCAAGAAACCGTAATCCGTGAACGACCGCGTGGGTGAGAAGTTGAACACGAACACCAAATCACCGCGACTGAAGCACAGAATCTGATCGGAGTCGTTGTGCCACACTTCCTGCACGGGGGTATTGATAAAGTCCTTCTCACTCTTGATGACCTCCAGCATAGCCTTATCGAAGTCGCCGAGGAAATGATAGTCAAGATCGGGATTGTCGACAAGATTCCATTGCCGGCGAGCATACTTATAGCTCCATCCGTTGCCCTCACGGGGGAAGTCAATCCACTCAGGATGTCCGAACTCATTCCCCATAAAGTTGAGATAACCTCCATTGATGGCGCCCGCCGTCACAAGGCGAATCATCTTATGCAGAGCTATTCCCCGATTCACCAAATCGGTTTCATCGCCTCGACGGAAATGCCAGTACATATCTGCGTCGATAAGTCGGAAGATGATGGTCTTATCGCCTACCAAAGCCTGATCGTGCGACTCACAATAGGAGATGGTCCGCTCGTCGGTTCTCCGGTTCTTCACCTCCCAGAAGATGCTACTGGGCTTCCAGTCCTCATCCTTCTTCTCCTTTATCGTCTTTATCCAGAAATCAGGTATGTTCATGGCCATACGGTAGTCGAATCCGTATTCGCCCTCCTCAAACTTGGCTGCCAGTCCCGGCATGCCACTCACCTCCTCGGCTATGGTGACGGCGTGAGGATTGACCTCGTGAATGAGCTTATTGGCCAGTGTGAGGTAGCAAATGGCGTTGTCATCCTCATGTCCATTGAAGTAATCTCCATATTGCGTGAACGCCTCCCCCAAGCCATGGCTATAATAAAGCATGGAGGTAACACCGTCGAAACGGAAACCGTCGAAGTGGAACTCCTCCAGCCAATACTTGCAGTTACTCAGCAAGAAATGAATCACATTGTCCTTACCATAGTCGAAGCAGAGCGAATCCCATGCTGGATGCTCACGCCGCTCGCCGGGATAGAAGTACTGATTGGGGTCGCCGGCAAGATTGCCCAAGCCTTCCACCTCATTCTTCACAGCATGCGAATGCACAATGTCCATGATGACAGCCACTCCCCGACGATGGGCTTCGTCAATGAGAGACTTCAGCTCTTCAGGGGTTCCGAAACGCGAGGAAGCGGCAAAGAAAGAACTCACATGGTAGCCAAATGAGCCATAGTAAGGATGCTCCTGGATGGCCATTATCTGAATACAATTATAGCCATCGGCAATGATTCGCGGCAGCACCACGTCTTTAAACTCGGTATAGGTGCCCACCTTCTCGGCATCCTGCGCCATTCCGATATGGCATTCATAGATGAGCAAGGGATCGGTCTGAGCCTGAAACTTACGTTTCTTCCACCTGTAAGGCTTTGGATTCCACACCTGCGCCGAGAATATCTTGGTCTGCTCATCCTGCACCACCCGAGTGGCCCATGCCGGGATACGCTCACCCGAACCACCATTCCAGTAGACATGCATTTTGAAGAGATCGCCGTGATGCATGGCTTCTTCGGGGAGTTGCAGTTCCCAATCGCCATTGCTGTTTACGCGTTTTGCAGCGTAGGTCTCTTCTTCCTTCCATCCATTGAAGTCGCCTACCAAGTACAGGCGGGTTGCATTGGGAGCCCATTCACGAAAAACCCAGCCTTTCGCGGTATGATGCAACCCATAATACTTGTAACCGTTGGCAAAATCACTGAGACTCGTCTTCCCGTTCTGCGTGAGCTGGGATAGTTTCCACAGTGCATGGTCATGGCGCCCGCGAATAGCATTCTCAAAAGGCTCCAGATAAGGATCATTAGCTACGATACCTATGTGCGGTGTCTTCTCTGTTTGAGCACTATTCCCCTTCACCTGGGGTGCCAGCTTCTTAGATACTCCCATGATAATCCTTGTTATTAGTTAATCTTCGAACCGTTTTCCATTCTCGTAATAACCGTGCTTGACAACCTGTCCATTACGGTCCTTTTCCACAAACTTCCCATTCCTCACATCGTCAACATACCGTCCTTCGAAGCGGTTGCCGTCTTTGGTCTCTTCGATAGCCGGACCATTGCGCATGCCATTGTGATAGGTGCCTTTAAACTTGCTTCCGTCGGCGTAGTGGATAATCACCTCACCTTCTACCTTTCCTTTCACGAAGTTACCCTCGAACACGTCGCCGGTAGCCTTCACCAGTTTGCCGTGACCGCTCTGGCTGTCATTCTTCCAAAGACCAGTATAGCTGTCACCGTTTTTCCATTTAAAAGTGCCCATGCCGTCCTTGTCGCCATCTTTGAACTGTCCGGTATAGCAGTCACCGTTAGCATATTTGAAGATGCCTTCGCCGGTACGCTCGCCTTCCACGTAGTCGCCTTCATAGACGTCGCCGTTCTGGAATCGATAGACCCCACGTCCGTTCTGAATGTCGTTCTTCCAATCGCCATTATAGCTGTCGCCGTCGGCATATTTGTTGATGCCCTTACCCGAACGCACATTATTGGCCCACTGTCCATCGTAGGTGGTGCCGTCGCCCCAGTCGAAGAAGCCGTGGCCGTTCTTCTGGTCGTTGCTCCACTGTCCTTTATAGAAAGCTCCGCTTGAGTAGGTATAGGTGCCCTTTCCCTGGCGCTTGTCCTGGAACCAGTCACCTTCATACTTGTCGCCGTTGTAATAGTACATGATGCCATGGCCCTGCTGATAGTCCCGGAACCACAGACCCACATATTTGTTATTATTCGAGAAGTAGTAGGTGCCCCGGCCATGCTGCTGGTTCTGGAACCACTGTCCCTCGTACTTCTCACCGTCGGCAAAGGTGTAAATGCCATAGCCCTGACGCTTACCCTTGACGAAGTTGCCTTCATAGGTGTTGCCGTTGTCATAGAGCACATTACCCTTTCCGTCGGGCTTTCCTCCTCGCATCTCGCCCTTGTAGGCACCCGTGATGCGCATCTTTCCGGTTCCTTCGTAGAGTGTACATGAGCCTAACGTCAGCTTTTGGGCGCTGCCAGCCATAGGCATTAACAATAACAGTGTAAGGGATGCTATCTTTAGATTCACTTTCTTCTGATTTTAATTTACGGCCAAAAGTAGCAAAAAATGGCGAGTCTACAAAGATTATAGCCGAAAATTACTACCTTTGCGCCTAAAAATTTGGTTAATATGGAGTTCATAGGTATCATTCCGGCCCGCTACGCCTCTACGCGTTTCCCGGGCAAGCCGCTTGCCCTCTTAGCGGGCAAAACAGTAATTCAGCATGTTTACGAGAAAGCATCGAAGGCTTTGTCCACGGTTTATGTGGCCACCGACGACGAACGCATCTACCAGGCAGTAACGGCCTTCGGCGGCAGAGCCGTTATGACGCGCGCCGACCATAAGAATGGCACGGAGCGTATTGCCGAGGCCATCGACAAGATTGGGCACAGCTACGATGTTGTGGTAAATATCCAAGGCGACGAGCCTTTCATTCATCCTTCACAGATAGAGTCGCTCTGCCACTGCTTCGACGATGCCCAAACCGACATTGCCACTTTGGGTAAGCCTTTCGACAACATGGACAGCGTGAGGAACCCCAATTCACCGAAGATAGTGACCGACAACAGAGGGTTCGCCCTCTACTTCTCGCGCAGCATCATCCCCTTCGTCCGGGGTGTCGAGGAAAAAGAATGGCTTCAGCACTTCCCCTTTCTGAAGCATTTGGGCATCTACGCCTACCGCACCGAGGTGCTTAAGCAAATCACCCAACTGCCTCAGTCGACACTGGAGAGAGCCGAGAGCCTGGAGCAACTCCGGTGGCTGCAGAACGGCTACCGCATCAAAGTGGCCCTGACTGAGAAGGAAACGGTGGGCATCGACACTCCCGCCGACCTCAAGCGGGCAGAGTTATTCTTAGCACGGCAACAGTGAGCGCGCTCACTCGGAAACGATTGTCGGTGCGGAGACCAGGCAACCAGACAATACGCCCGGAGGCATCGGTCACCACCAGCTGACGGCGCTTCTGTAGGATGGATTGCTTTTGGTCGGTAAGGAAATCGCTCACCAGCTTGGAGCCCGTCATACCAAACGGCACGAAGCGGTCGGCTTCAGCACATCTTCTAACAGCCAAAGGAAACCTCACTGCACCAGCATCAAGGCTGGCCACAGTGGGGGACTTGGTGACGGAGGCACCTTTTACGACCTCCACCTTTATCTTAACATCGTCATTCCACACATACAAGCCGGGCTCTGGCAGTACGAGGGGTGCCACGGGAGCCACTCTGCGGGCCAGACAGAGCCAACTGCGGTCGATGGCGGCCTCGTAGTGGGCCGACTGCCACAGCTGGCCGGTAGCTCTGCCATGGACAGAATCCTCCCTTGCAGAGACAGTTGCGAAGATATTCTCTATCTGAGCAGGGGTGAAACCATAGTCATGGAGCAGATACCAGACGATGTACTCATGCGAAATGTCATCAATCGGGAAAAGGCTTATGCCATCGGTTCCTTTCTGCCATCGGCAGCGCATGCCAAGCAGCGCGTCAAGCAACGAGGCGGCGTCTCTCAGCCGGTGCGCCGTAGCTGCAACATTTGCCCGCACGGCGGGATTGAGACGCTCGAGCAGAGGCAGCACATCCAGGCGGACAATGTTGCGCTGCACGTCGTCGACGAGATTGGTGCTGTCGGTGACATAAGCTTGCCCCTCGGCCTCCAGGTACTGCAACACCTCCTTGCGGCTCACTTCCAACATGGGCCGCAGCACTTTTCCATTGCGTGGACTGATGCCCGAGAGACCATGGATGCCAGTGCCTCGGACGAGATTGATGAGGAATGTTTCCACACTGTCGTCGCGGTGATGAGCCACACAGATGCCCTCGGCATTGAGATCGCGCCTCAGTTGCTCAAAATAATGATAGCGCAACTCGCGGGCAGCCATCTCTATGCTGACCCTGTGCAGCTGGGCATAAGTGCGCGTGTCGAAATGGGCCAGATGCTGGGGTACTTGCTTCTCAGCGCAGAGCTGCTGGCAGAAGCGTTCGTCGCGGTCGGACTCCTCACCCCGAAGATGGAAGTTGCAGTGAGCCGCCTCCACCCTGTAGCCCAATTCTCGCAGCACGAGCAACAGAGCCACACTGTCAGGGCCACCCGACAGCGCCACGATGTAGCGCTTCGACTCATCAAGCAATTGCTCCGAGCGGATGAGCGACCGCACTTTCTCGACTAAAGCCCTTTCGCTCATTCCACATAGAGCACCAAGCCCTTGAGATACTCGCCTTCAGGGTGGTAGATGTTTATCGGATGATCAGCAGGCTGATGCAGCTGGTGCAGAATGCGCACCTTGCGCCCCGCCTGGGCAGCAGCTGTGAAGACTGCGTTGCGGAAATTGTCCTTGGTCACTACCTGCGAGCAACTGAAAGTGAAAAGAAGCCCGCCTTTCCGAATGCGCTGCAGCCCCTTCACGTTGAGCCGCGTGTAGCCCTTGAGCGCATTGTGCAGGGCCGCGCGATGCTTGGCAAAAGCCGGCGGATCGAGAATGATGAGGTCGTACTTGTCGTCGTTGGCGTCGAGAAACTTGAAAGCATCCTCGCAGAATGCCGCATGACGGTTGTCGCCCGGAAAGTTCATGGCCACATTGCTGTTGGTCAGCTCTATGGCCTTGGCACTGCTGTCGACGGAGTGCACCAGCCGTGCACCGCCTCTCATGGCATACACCGAGAAACCGCCGGTATAGCAGAACATGTTAAGCACCGACCGCCCCCGGGAGTAGTTCTCCAGCAGACGGCGGTTCTCACGCTGGTCGACAAAGAAGCCGGTCTTCTGCCCTTTGAGCCAGTCGACATGAAACTTCAGCCCGTTCTCCACGGCCACATCGTCGTCGGTGGAGCCATAGATGAATCCGCTCTCCTCGTCGAGCCCGGCCTTGAAGGGCAACGTGGTCTCGCTCTTATAGTACACCTGTCTGATGCGCCCTTCCATCACTTCTATCAAGGCCTTGCATATCGCCTTGCGCTCCATATGCATGCCCACGCTGTGCGCCTGCATAACGGCCGTAGGGCCATAGCAGTCGATAACGAGGCCGGGCAGAAGGTCGCCCTCACCGTGAACCAAACGGAAAGTGTTGTTATTGGGATTGTCGGCAATGCCGATAGTCTGCCTCATGGTGAGCGCACTCTGCAGGCGGCTGCGCCAGAAGGCACCGTCGATAGCAACGTCACGGAACGACAACACACGCACTGCTATCGAGCCTATCTGATAGTGCCCTACGGCAATGAACTTCTTCTCCGAGGTCATCACTCTCACGATGTCGCCTTCCTGAACCCCCTCGTCGACACCCGACAAGGCACCGGAGAATATCCAGGGATGGAAGCGCAACAGACTTTCTTCCTTACCCCTCTTAAGATAAACAGACTTGTACAACTTAATTAGCTTTTTAACGGTTAAGAATTCACTTGCTCTGCAACCTTCAGCTCGCCTCCCCACGCTCAGCAGGATTGTTCAGCACGAGTTTATAATCACCTGTCGTCTTGAGCCTTATAAGCTCTTCATAAAGTTGAATACAGGCCCAGGCATCGGTGGCGGCATAGGCTTGCTGCTTACTGTCAAGCACTTCGGCATCCCAGTTGGTCAGCTGCTGCCGCTTGCTTATCTTCTTGTGGAAAAGATTGGCATAGAGCTTCTGCAGGCTCATGTCCTTGATGCCCAACATCCCGACCAGATTTTGCAGGTCAATGAAGAGTCCCGGCTTGAAAGGAGCACGACGATGCAGCGAAAGCAGGTCGTCATGCCACGAGAGCCCCACCATGGGAACGGTGGTGTTCTCAAGCAGGCGCTTTACGTCGGGGGTGATACCGATATCGTTGAGCCGGAAGAGGAAGCAGGTGTCGTGGGTGGCTACCTGGAGTAGCGACACCTTGTGCGTCTCGCCTTTCTTAAACGACGGGCGCGTCTCAGTATCCACTCCTAAGAGATTGGCTCCAAGCAGATAGTCGACGGCCTTCTTTGCGTCTTCGGCTGTTGACACCACAAAGATGCGCCCCGGAAAGAGCACCTGAGGGAGAGCGGAGATGGCACGCTTATCAAACTTGCTATATATTACCTTCTTCATTTGTCTCAATTGTTCGACTTGCAAAGGTAGAAAAAATATATGATAAGATGCGAGAACTCACCGGTTTTTTGATTCCGAATCTGCTCCGTTGGTCTTTATCCACGTAAGCTCAGAGTCTCTGCGCGTGCAGAACGTTATCCGATTCGGTGACCGGACCATGCTCCGGCAAGCTCTTTCCGCAGTCGGAAAGGACCTCTCCCGGCTTGCTCTCACGCCCTGCCGGAACATCTCCAATCCCAGGGGTTGAGGCTTTTACGCCATATGCCGTACTTATCTACGCCATATGCCGTAGATAGCTCCGCCATATGGTGGAGATAGTTACGCCATATGCCGTAAACATCATCGTCAAGGGGGCAAACGGGTGCTTGCCACGGCTACCGAGCCCTCCGTCCTCGTGGCTTCAGTGCCTTTCATCACCTCTTCCGCGCGCCATTCTCCTACCCTTCCGCTCAGCTGTCCAATACCCACGGCAGGCAGACAGAGAGGAGTGGACGGTCATTGGCGGTAAGCGGTTGATATTCATCAAGACTATCCTACTCGGCTCAAACTCTGGATGAAGAAGTATGAAAAAAAGTTGGTGAGGAATGGAAGATTCTGACTTTTTTCCCGTATTTTTGCATGACTTTAAGTGTTTAGAAATTAAGAATGGCAAAGAAAAAGTCCGTACGCAAGCCCAAGAACACAGGGGGAGCGTCAGGGTTCCATAGTATATTCAGCAGGGAGACAACCGACTTTTTGCTCGGTTTCATCCTGCTCTGTCTGTCGGTGTGTCTCATCATCGCCATGGTGTCCTACTTCAATACCGGCGCCGCCGACCAGAGCATCCTTGAGGACCTCAGACCGGGCGATTGGATGAACAAAGAGAAGCAGCTGTCGAACTATGACGGTGGCGTGGGTGCCATCATCTCGTATGTGCTCATCGACCGCAACTTCGGATTCGCGGCCTTCCTCATCCCGACGTTCCTCATCCTGGTGAGCCTCCGCCTCATGGGCGCTTACCGGAAGCTGAACCTGTGGAAATGGTTCTTCGGCATGACCGTAGTGATGATATGGAGCTCGGTCACAATGGCCAAGTTCCTCACCCCACTGTGTGGCAAGCTCGTCTTCAACCCCGGTGGCGACCACGGACTCTACGTCGTGCAGCGGCTGGAAGCCATGATTGGCCCCCCGGGACTCACCGCCATACTGCTCATCGTGGCTGTGGTGTTTCTCACCGTGCTCAGTACCGAGACCATCACCGTCATTCGCAAGGCGCTCAACCCTGTAGGCCTGCTCACCTCGAAGATAAAGTTTGTGGTAACCAATCGTACGGGCGAGACTGCCGACACCGTCATGCCCGAACCCGAGCCCACGGAAGACGACAGCCCGCTGGAGGAAGCCGACCACAACGACGAGCCCGGTCCGACCGTCATCGACCTCACCGAAGACCCTGGCAGGAAACCGGCTCCACCCACCCCCGCTGGCAAGACCGAGAATATAGAGGTCACCAATGGCAACCTCACGGTGGAAAAGCCCCACGACGAAGAAAAAGCCAAGGGAAAGAACCTTGCCATTGAAGAGCTGAAGAAGACGCCCATCAACCCCAAAGAGCCCTTCACCAACTACAAATACCCCACACTCAGCTTGCTGAAGCACTATGATGACGACGGCAAGCCTGAAGTCGACATGGACGAGATTAAGGCCAACAACGCCCGCATCGTGGAGGTGCTCAACAGCTTTGGCGTGCAGATTCGCGAAATCAAAGCCACCGTGGGCCCCACCATCACGCTCTATGAGATTACACCGGCCGAAGGTGTGCGCATATCGAAGATTCGCAACCTCGGCGACGACATCGCCCTGAGCCTCTCGGCCCTGGGCATCCGTATCATAGCGCCCATGCCTGGCAAAGGCACCATCGGTATCGAGGTGCCGAACAAGAAGAAGAACATCGTGTCGATGGAGAGTGTGCTCAACTCGCGCAAGTTCCAGGAGACCACCATGGACCTTCCGATAGCATTGGGCAAGACCATCACCAACGAGGTGTTCATGGTGGACTTGGCCAAGATTCCCCACTTGCTTGTTGCCGGTGCCACCGGACAAGGAAAATCAGTGGGACTGAACGCCATCATCACCTCCTTATTATATAAGAAGCACCCCAACGAGCTGAAGATTATACTCATCGACCCGAAGAAGGTGGAATTCAGCGTCTACAGCAAGATAGCCGACCACTTCATGGCCGGTGTGGAGGACAACCTCGACGAGCCCATCATCACCGACGTGAAGAAGGTAGTGAAGACGCTCAACTCGCTTTGCACCCTGATGGACCACCGCTACGACCTGCTCAAGATAGCAGGCGCCCGCAACATCAAGGAATACAACCGCAAGTACCTCAACCACCTGCTCAACCCAGAGGACGGCCACGACTTCATGCCCTATATCGTGGTAATCATCGATGAGTACGGCGACCTTATCATGACTGCAGGTAAGGAGATTGAGCTGCCTATCACGCGTATCGCCCAGCTGGCCCGCGCCGTGGGCATACATATGGTGATAGCCACCCAGCGCCCTACCACCAACATCATTACGGGCAGCATCAAGGCCAACTTCCCTGGACGCATTGCCTTCAGGGTGGGCTCCATCATCGACTCGCGCACCATCCTCGACCGGCCCGGAGCCAATCAACTCGTTGGCCGGGGCGACATGCTCTATCTCAATGGAGGCGAACCCGTGCGTGTACAATGTGCATTCATCGACACGCCCGAGATAGAGCGCATCAATGAGTACATCGCCCAACAGTCAGGTCCGGTAGAGCCGCTCGTGCTCCCCGAGCCTGCCAACGAGGATGTTGCCGATGACAGCACCTCAGGAGGCAGCATCAGCCACATCGATCCCCTCTTCCGCAAGGCTGCTCAAATCATCGTCTACTCCGACAGCGGTTCCACGAGCCGCCTTCAGCGCGAACTGGAGATTGGCTACAACCGCGCCGGCCGACTCATGGACCAGCTGCAGAAAGCAGGCATCGTAGGTCCCGCGCAAGGCGCCAAGCCCCGCGACGTGCTCGTCAAGGATGAGAATACTCTCAACACCATTCTCACCACCCTGGGCGCCTGACAGCGCCCCAGGGCTGAAACCGAGATACAACAAAACATATATAACATTAAGTTCATCATGTTTCAATCCGTATTTCTTTCGTCCGGCAAATCCTCAGCTTACAGTCTGAGGTCTTTGGCCGTATCGCTCACACTCATTGCCCTCCCGCTTACGACCCCGGCATACTCAACCACAGCGAACGCAGCCCTGACAGCTTCATCGCAAACAACGCCCAAACAGGGTGCAAGCCAGGCCCGCAAGGTGCTCGACCGCACAGCAGCCGTGGTGGGCCACAAGGGCGGAGCCAGTGCCTCGTTCACCATCACCGGGGCTAAAATTGGCACCACTTCCGGCACCATTGCCATCAAGGGCAACAAGTTCCGCGCCATCACGTCCAAAGCCATGGTATGGTTCAACGGCAAGACACAGTGGACCTACATGAAGCAAACCAACGAGGTCAACATCTCTACTCCCACGCAGGCTCAGCAGATGCAGATGAACCCCTACACCTTCATCTCGATGTATAAGAGCGGCTACAACCTGCAACTCAGCACCCAGGGCAACAGCTATAAAGTGCACATGAAGGCTCAGAACGGCAGCCGCTCCGTGAAAGAAGCCTACATCATCATCAACAAGAACACCTACTCGCCCACACAGGTGAAGATGCTTCAGGGCAATCACTGGCTCACCATCCGCATCAGCAACTTCAGAGCCAAGGCACAAAGCGACGCAACCTTTGTGTTCCGTTCAAAGGACTTTCCTAAGGCCGAAATCATAGACCTCCGCTAAGCCTATGAGCACTCCTGCCTCCACGCTGCGCCGCCGTCTGTGGCTCTGCCTCGAGATAACACGGCATCGTCGACTCTCGGCGAGGCGCAATCCAAGTTTCCGTCAGAACCAGGCTGCCAAGGTGTTCTTTGCCCTTGGCGCAGCAGTGAGCATCCTCTATCTGGTCTTTCTGTCGGTTCTCTTAGCGATCACGGTAGGCCAGGGAATGCCTTACAGCGCCGCGGGAGTGATTTGTGGCTTTATCCCCTACATCCTCGTTGCCGATATCTTGTTCCGGCTAATGCTGCAAAATCCGCCAGCCCTGCTGGTCAAGCCCTATCTGCTGTTGCCCATTCCGCGGCGCGCATGCATCGACGCCTTTGTAGGGGCTTCCGTCCTCTCCGGTGGCAACCTTGTTACTCAGGCCTTGGTGACGCCGTATGTCATCATGACCGTGGTCTTCACAGCCGGTGTACTTCCCGCACTGATGCTCATCGTCTTCTTCTGGTTGCTCTCGGTGCTGGGCAATCAGCTCTTTGCCATCTTCAGAATCACCTTCAACGGCCACTTCCTTTGGGTACTTCTGCCTTTGGCTTTGGCAGCAATGGTGTTCGCTCCGGCCTTCGTGGGACAGCATGCCAGTTTCGAACAACTCTACGACTTCTATTCCACCATTGGCGACAGCATGGCAGCAGGCAATCCACTACCGCTGCTCGCCCTGCTTGGCATCCTCATCGGAGCCATCGCCGCCAATAGGGAAATTCAGTTCCGCGCTATTGTCTCCGAACTCTCGCACCGCCACAGACAGCAATCCACCGTGACAAGAAGGAGCACCGGATTCCTGGGGAGCAACAGTATGACCGGCTGCTACCGCCAATTGATAGCCAACACCTACATCCGCTGCAAGAATCCGCGCAAAAGCCTCGTCACATCCATCATCCTGGTGCTGGTATTCAGTCTCCTCTCGGCCTACACCACCGTCTACGACGAGTCGGGGGCGGCTAACTTCTGGTGCCTCTATAACTATCTGCTGTTCGCCATCATCCTCAGCAGTACGATAACGGCCTACGAAGGCAACTATTTCGACTTCCTGGCTGTCCATCGCGAGAACATCCTGACGATGCTCAAGGCCAAATACCAGCTCTTCTGTCTGCTGCAACTGTTGCCATTCCTGGTGATGCTGATTCCTGTCATTGCTGGCAAATGGTCGCTCTTCATGGTGGTGACCTGCTGCATCTTCACCTGCGGCCCGGTGTATTGTCTGAGTTTTCAGATGGCGGTGTACAACAAACAGACCATGCCCCTCGATGCTACCATCGCCGGCGGACGCCAGCAGAACAGCTACCTCAACATCGTCATCAGCATTGCCACATTCGGCCTTCCCTTCGCACTGAACGCCTTGCTGGTAGCGGTATGCAGCGAACAGCTCGCCTACGGTATAGAACTATGCCTAGGTCTCTTTTTCATTCTGACCCATAACCTCTGGCTGCGTAATGTCTACCACAGAATGGCCAAACGGCGCTATATCCTGCTGGAAGGCTTTCGTGACTCTAAAATGTAAGTACTGTAAACTCCAACCACTAAGCATAACATATGGAAATCAAGAACGCTCATTACACGGTCTCCTCTCCCTCAGTCACACATTGCCCGACTGACACCAAGCCGGAATATGCCTTCATAGGCCGAAGCAACGTCGGGAAATCAAGCCTCATCAATATGCTTTGCAACCATAAGGGACTGGCCAAGACCTCGGCCACTCCGGGCAAGACGCTGCTTATCAATCACTTCCTCATCAATGGTGAATGGTATCTGGTCGACCTTCCAGGCTATGGATATGCCAAGCGTTCAAAGACCATGCAGGAGAAAATCAGACGCATGATTGAGTCCTACATCCTTCAACGCCAGCAACTGGTGAATGTCTTTGTGCTCATTGACGTGCGCCACGACCCACAGGCCATCGACCGAGAGTTCATCGACTGGCTCGGTGAGAGCAGCATCCCCTTCACCATCGTCTTCACCAAGGCCGACAAACTCGGAAAAGTGAAGGTGCGGCAGCAGGCAGCAGCATGGATGGACTCACTGAAAGACCGATGGGAAGAGCTGCCACCTTACTTCATCACAAGCTCCGAAACCAAGACGGGCCGGGAAGAGCTGCTCAACTTTATCGACAACATCAATAAGAGTCTCAAGGATTAAAAGGCGGAGGAAAACGTCTGCCTTCCAGCTTTATCACTTTATCATTCATGCAACCTATACTCGACGTACAGAATATTTCCAAGTCATTTGGTGCCGACGTCCTCTTCTCTAACCTCTCCTTCTCAATATCAGAGGGACAAAAAGTAGGACTCATAGCCCGCAACGGCGCGGGCAAGTCGACGCTCATGTCGATTCTTAACGGAGTGGAAGGACGCGATTCTGGAACGATCATCTTCAGAAACGACATCCGCATCGGCTATCTGGAGCAGAGCCCGGTCTTCAATCCCGAAGAGAGTGTGCTCGACGCCTGCTTCAATCATCATGGCGACCCCGAAAAGGTGCTCAAGGCCAAACAGATACTTACCCAGCTTAAAATCGGTGTCCTCAACCAGCCCATGGGACAGCTCAGCGGTGGACAGCAGAAACGGGTGGCTCTGGCCAATGTCCTTATCACGGAACCCGACTTCCTGATGCTGGACGAACCGACCAATCATCTTGACCTCGAGATGATAGAATGGCTCGAAGGCTGGCTTTCACGCTCCACACTCACCTTGCTCATGGTGACTCACGACCGCTATTTCCTTGACCGTGTGTGCAGTATCATCCTGGAACTCGACGACCGGCAGATTTACACCTACCGGGGCAACTATAGCTACTACCTTCAGAAGAGACAGGAGCGGCTCGACAATAAAAAGGCAGAGATAGCACGAGCCAATAACCTTTACAGGAAAGAACTCGACTGGATGAGGCGGATGCCTCAGGCTCGTGGTCATAAGGCACGCTACCGTGAGGAGGCTTTCTATGAACTCCAGCAGAAAGCCAACCAAAGAGTCGAAGAACGGCGGATGCGACTGAAGGCTAAGGGCGTATATATCGGCTCCAAAATCTTTGAATGCAATTATGTCTCCAAGGCGTGGCCAGGTGGAAAGGTGATTCTCGACCATTTCTACTACAATTTCTCACGCTTCGAGAAGATGGGCATCGTGGGCAACAACGGTACGGGGAAATCGACATTCATAAAGATGCTGCTCGGATTGGTCAAGCCTGACTCCGGTAACTTCGATATCGGCGAGACGATAAAGTTCGGCTATTTCTCTCAAGAAGGCATGCAGTTTGACCAGCAACAGAAGGTTATCGATGTCATTACCGATATCGCCGACTATATTGATTTGGGCAGGGGCCGTCATATCACGGCTTCCCAATTCCTGCAGTACTTTCTCTTCACACCCGAGCAACAGCACAACTACGTCTACAAACTCAGTGGAGGTGAACGCCGTAAACTTTACCTCTGCACCGTACTCATGAAGAACCCCAACTTCCTGGTGCTCGACGAGCCTACCAATGACCTCGACATACCAACACTGCAAGTCCTCGAGGAATATCTGGAAGATTTTCCCGGATGTGTCATCGTGGTGAGCCACGACCGCTACTTCATGGATAAGGTGGTCGACCATCTGCTGGTGTTCAAGGGCAGCGGCATCATCAAGGACTTCCCCGGAAACTACACCCAATACCGACAATGGAAACAGCTGAAGAGCAAGGAAGAAAATGGAAAATAAGGAGACTGTTACCAAGAAGCCCAAAGCCGACTATCATCACGATGAGCGAAGGAAAATGACCTTTAAAGAAAAGCGTGAATTCGAGGCACTTACAAAAGAAATCGAAGCTCTTGAACAAGAGAAGATGCAACTTGAGGCTGACTTATGCAGTGGTACACTCTCCGTTGACGAGCTCACCGAGAAGAGCAAACGGCTGCCCTTACTCAATCAAGAACTTGACGCTAAAGATATGAGATGGCTCGAACTGTCGGAATTAAAATGAGCCAGTTGCAACTTCAACTCGACACTTGAAGACGAACATACTATCAAGACCGACGGGCTACGTACTGAGGTCTGTGCCCACGCTGCCATCTCGCTTACGGGCACAAAAAAAGGAGTACCGCTGTACTCCAACCTTGTTAACCTTAAATCTAATACTATGAAAAACACGCTGCAAAG
>ONMG01000017.1 GCA_900318855.1 uncultured Prevotella sp. | reverse complement strand
GGCATTGAGCTCGCCCTCGAAGGGATAGTGCTGCTGGGCGTAAGGCATGGAACCACTGTCGAACCACACGTCAATGAGGTCGGACTCGCGGTGCATGGGCTTGCCGGTGGGGCTGACGAGCACCACATAGTCGATGTAGGGACGATGGAGGTCGATGCGGTCGTAGTTCTCCTGGCTGTAGTCGCCCGGCACGAAGCCACGGTCCTTGAGTGGATTGCTCTTCATGAATCCGGCCTTCACCGACTTCTCTATCTCGTCGTAGAGCTCTTCCACGCTGCCGATGCAAATCTCGTTGCGGTCCTCATCGCGCCAGATAGGCAACGGTGTACCCCAGAAGCGGGAGCGCGAGAGGTTCCAGTCGTTGAGGTTCTCGAGCCAGTTGCCGAAACGGCCCGTACCGGTGCTCTCAGGCTGCCAGTTGATGGTCTTGTTGAGCTCCACCATGCGGTCTTTCTTAGCTGTGTCGCGGATGAACCAGCTGTCCAGCGGATAATAGAGGATTGGCTTGTCGGTGCGCCAGCAGTGAGGATAGTTGTGCACATGCTTCTCAATCTTGAAAGCCGTGCCCTCCATCTTCATCTCCATGCAGATGACAATGTTCAGGTCCTCAGCCTTCTCACTGGCCTTGCGGTCCCACACACCGTCGGGATTGAACTTGGGGTCGTAGGCGTTCTTCACGTAGTCGCCTGCATGATGTCCGTAGAGCTCCACGTTGACACAGTGCTCCACAAAGTTCTTGTCGAGCTCGTCGATGGTGTAATACTTACCCTGCAGATCCACCATAGGGCGTGTCTCGCCACGCTTATTAATAAGGTATAGGGCAGGCACATGAGCGTCGTGCGCCACCTTGGCGTCGTCGGCACCGAAAGTAGAGGCGATGTGCACGATGCCGGTACCATCCTCGGTAGTGACATAGTCGCCGGGAATGACGCGGAAGGCCTCGCTCTCCATTTCGACGAACTGGTCCTTGCCGTTCTCGCCGGTGAACACCTTGTCGGGATGAGCCTCGGCATAAGCATTGACAAAGTCGGGCTGATAGTCCCCTATCTTCTCCGTGGGCTTCACCCAGGGCATGAGCTGCCGGTAGTGTAGTCCCAGCAGGTCGGCGCCCTTCATGCGGGCCACCACCTTCCAGGGGCAGGACTTCTTTTCAGCATCGAAGGCTGGCAGAGCCTCACTGCTCTCCACCTGCTGTTCGGGCTTCAGATAGGCCGTGAGACGGGCCTCGGCCAAGATCATTGTCATGGGCTCACCGTTGTAGGGGTTATAGGTCTCCACGGCTGCATAGTCGATCTTCGGCCCTACGCAGAGCGCGATATTCGAGGGCAACGTCCAGGGCGTTGTCGTCCATGCCACGAAAAAGGGCTTGCCCCAGCGCGTCCACTCCGGCTTGGCGTCGGTGATGAGGAACTGTGCCGTGACGGTGGTATCCTTTACGTCGCGGTAGCAGCCAGGCTGGTTGAGCTCATGACTCGAGAGGCCCGTTCCGGCAGCCGGACTGTAGGGCTGGATGGTGTAGCCTTTATAGAGCAGTCCGTTGCGATAGAGCTGCTTCAGGAGCCACCACAGCGACTCCATGTATTTGTTGTCGTAGGTGATATAGGGATGGTCCATATCGACGAAGTAGCCCATCTTCTCAGTGAGGTCGCGCCATTCGGCCGTGAACTTCATCACGTTCTCGCGGCACTTGTGATTGTAGTCCTCCACGGAGATGTATTTGTCGGAGTCCTTGTTGTCGATGTCCTTCTTGGTGATACCAAGCTCTTTCTCCACGCCCAGCTCCACGGGCAGTCCATGGGTATCCCAACCAGCCTTGCGCTCCACGAGGAAGCCCCGCATCGTCTTATAGCGGTTAAACGTGTCCTTGATGCTGCGCGCCAGCACGTGGTGAATGCCGGGATGGCCATTGGCCGAGGGGGGACCTTCGAAGAATATGAACTGGGGGCACCCCTTGCGCTCGGAGATTGATTTGTGGAAGATATCGTGCTTCAGCCACTCGGCAAGCACGTTGGAATTGGTGCCTGTAAGGTCGAGGCACTTGTGTTCGGCAAACTTCTTAGCCATTGCTTGTTCTCTCTTTAATATTAATCCTATCGGGGAAACATCTGACCGATAATCCCCTCTTCAGCTTTGAGATGCAAAGTTATATAAAAAAAACGGCACGGACAATAAACCATCTGTTTATTTTCCTATTCCCTGCTGATAATCAAGCGCTCAGCCCGCCATGATGCTGCGGCATGACTCTCGCCGCCGCCATCCACGGTGAGACACCCTGATTCAGCAAACTCGTCTTCGCAAAGACAAAGCCCGGGGCTGCTGCCGTCGGCATCTGCTGTCGAGCTGGCCTCAGCACTGGGAAGACTGGCTCTCTCCTACCCTACCCATGGCATCCAGCAATGCGTAGAGGGGGCCGAAGACGGCACCGGGGCGCTTCCTTTCAGCAGGGAGCGGGAGGACACCTGCCACCATGACAGCGGAATAGTCACGAAGGGATTTGGCCCGTCAAGTTATAGTCATGCCCGACACACAACAATAATGCCGCACACATTGCTGCGTGCGGCACTATAGCTAATTCATCTTCAGATGTTGCTCATCCGGCTGTTACTCCACCTGCACAGCGAAGTAGTCCTTCTTTCCGGTAGGCCAGATGCCCTTGATGTAGAGCACAGGATCCTTACTGGTGGAAGCAGCCTTGACGGCAGCCTGCAAGTCGTCGATGGAGCGGATGGTCTGGCCGTTGGCCTGCATGATGACAAAGCCCTTGTCGATGCCGGCGTCCTTGAAGGCACCCTTGGCCACCTTGAGCACTTCCAGACCATAGTTGATGCCCAGCTGCTCCTTCTTGCTGTTAGAGACAGGTGCGAAGGTAGCGCCCAGCACATCGAGGTCGGCTGTCTTGAGCACCTTGGTGTTGCCCTGTGCGTTCTTCAGCGTCACGGTCTTCTCCATCTTCTTCTTGTTGTGCAGGAAGGTCAGCGTCACCTTGTCGCCGGGATGCTTGTTGACCAAGATTTCCTGAAGTTCAGCCATCTTGTTCACCTTGGTACCGTCAATGCCGATGATGACATCACCCTTCTCGATGCCGGCCGATGCGGCAGCGCCGTCGGGATCCACCTTAGCCACATAGATACCCTCCATGGTTCCGAGGTCGACATCCTTACCCTGATCTTTCTGAGCGTCAATCCACTTATGGGCGTCGCTGCCCTCGATGCCGATGAGAGCGCGCTGCACGGTGCCATATTTCTTGAGATCGGACACTACCTTATTCATAATGGTAGTAGGGATGGCAAAGCCATAGCCCGAGTACTCACCCGTGCGCGAGTAGAGCATGGCGTTGATGCCGACAAGCTCACCCTTGGTATTGACGAGAGCACCGCCGGAGTTGCCGGGATTGATGGCAGCATCGGTCTGAATGAAACTTTCAATGCCGTTGGCTCCGAGCGAGCGTGCCTTGGCACTCACGATACCGGCCGTTACAGTGGAGTTGAGGTTGAAGGGATTGCCCACGGCAATCACCCATTCGCCCACCTTCAGCTTGTCGCTGTCGCCGATGGGCAGTGTGGGCAAATCCTTGCCATTCACCTTTATCAAGGCGAGGTCGGTGGTGGGGTCGGTACCCACGATGCGGGCCGAGAACTCACGACCGTCGTTGAGCGTCACAGTGAGCTCATCGGCGCCATTGACCACGTGGTTATTGGTCACGATATAGCCGTCAGCACTGATGATGACACCCGAGCCAGTGGCCTCCTGCTTCGGAGTCTGCACCTTGCGCTTCTGGGTGCCGCCACCCTGTCCGAAGCCAAACATATCGCCGAAGAAGTCGTCAAACGGACTGCTTGGCACGTCGACGGTCTGCACCTTGGAATTCTGCACATACTTGATGTGAACTACGGCAGGAACGGCCTTCTCGGCAGCGTAGGTCAAATCGACAGGCTGTCCGGGCAGAGCGGCTACTGATGGTGTGGCTGCATTGACGCACATCACCGGAGCCGCAGCCAGGCTGGCGGCAATCATGCCGGCAGCACATAACATTTTCATTGAATAGTTCCTCATTGTTGTCATACTTATGTTTTGTTTATTATTACTTTCGACGATGCTTTAAACTTGTTATCAACGCTGCAAAGATAGGGTCAAAACTGCCAATAATGACAATCTGTCGTATATCTTTATTCCAATTTAACACTTCAAATTCACGGCTTAACGGCTCTTAATTAGGCACTGTGGATAATTCACATTCGTTTAATGAACACTCCAGTACCACTTTTCGCAAGTTCATACCGGCACCACGATTCACCCGCTGGCGGAGGGCGCCGACAGCCTCACTGGCACCTTCTCAACACCGGAGAACCAACCGAGGAGCACTGTCAGCATAACGGCAAACCATCCACCGCGCAAGAGCGAGAACTGCCAAAATGACAGAACCTGCACTCAGATGATAAAACCAAGGAACTCCGGAACATGCTGGCGCACAGAGACGCAACAAAATACCCCTTAGTCCCCAAATACCCGCATAAGCAACTAATAATCAACAGCTTGAATCGACCAGGGGTCAGAGGCGGTGGAGACCAGGGGTCAGAGGCGGTGGAGACCAGGGGTGCCGGAAACCAAAGTCCAGGGGTGAGAGAAATGAAGGCCAAAGGAGCGGAAAATAAGCCCGAAAGCATCCAGCCCACGAAGCGGCGCCACTGCCAAAATGACAGCACCACCATGGGTACAGAAGACAGTGGACACACGAGCCAAACAAGCAACCGGCCGAAGACCACGGCAGGACGACAAAGAAGTGCTACGCCGTGGGGTGGTATCCCGGAGATGTAAAAAATAAAGCATTTTTCTTTGTCATTCGCCACGTTTACAGTAACTTTGCAGACAGAAAACAGTGCTCCGGCTCTGCCGCTGACGCAGCTAATGCGTGGGAGGAAAGTCCGGGCAGCACAGAGCACTCCACTTCCGAAAATAGAAGCTATTGGCAACAGTAGGCCATGCAGAAGAAAACAACCGCCCCCTCCTTGTGAGGGAGTAAGGGTGAGAAGGTGGTGTAAGAGACCACCAGCTGGCGGGTGATCGCCAGGCTGTGCCGGGCTGGAGGCTGCAAGTTCATGTAAACCGTCGTCTGAGGGCTGCTCGCCCGAACCTTGAAGGTACGGCGGAGGGTAGAACGCTGGAGCTGCAGGGCGACTTGCAGCGTAGATAAATGGCAGGCACCCGTCGGGGTCCAAAGACCTCGCGGGGACAGAACCCGGCTTATAGGGGCACTGTTTTCCTTTTTATGACAACAAGCTTGCAGTGCTGACAATATATAAAGCCAGCCTGCGTTATTATAGAAGGTATATGATAGATGATTTCGAACATCAGGTGAAACGCATCATTGACAGGCACGCCAATGAGGACAACTTCCCGCAGCTGGAGAAGTTCGGTGTCACACGCAAGCAGATTGACAGCTATCTCGCCGACAAGCAGGCCATCCTCGACAAAGGCGGCAGCGAGAAGCAGCGCTACACCGTGGCCGGAATCCTCATCGTGATGCCCGTGATAATTATCTCGGCCTTCCCCGAACAGCAGCTGCCCTTCAAGGACTGGGCACTCTTCATCAGTCTCGGCATCGGAGTTCTGCTCTGTCTGCTGGCTATGGGCGGCCTGCACCTGGTTAAGCACCTCGGGCTGCGCCGCATCGCTGACCCAGCCATTGAAGCCTACATTGAGGAGGTGCTCAAATGGAAACAATCCTAACAGCTTAATAAACGAATAATTACTATGGAACTACCCGACCTTCAGAAGTATAAGGACAAATACAGCCAGGCTAGGTTTGTCGACAAAATTCAGCGCATAGCCAAGCGCGCCGGCGCCAGAATGGTATATGCCGCACTCATCCTCTACTACACATTGGAAAGCGAGAACGTCCCGATAAAAGAAAAGGCCATCATCATCGGTGCGCTGGGCTACCTCATCAGTCCGCTCGACGTCATGCCCGACGCCATCCCCATTGCGGGACTCAGCGACGATCTCGCCGTGCTCATCTTCGTGCTCCACAAGGTGTGGAATCAGGTTTCCGACGAGGTGAAGACCAAAGCCAGGGGTAAACTGAGCAAATGGTTCGACCTCGACGAAATCAAAGAGGCCGACAACCTCTTCAGCGATGACCCTTCGGAGGGTCCCGTGTAACGACAATATTTCATCAAAACTCAATAAGCATTAGATTATGAAAGCATTCGTGTTCCCAGGTCAAGGTGCCCAGTTCGTAGGAATGGGCAAGGACCTCTACGACAGCAACACCCAAGCAAAACAACTCTTCGACGAAGCCGACAGCATACTGGGCTTCGGCATCAAGGACATCATGTTTGCAGGCACCGATGAGGAGCTCAAGCAAACCAAGGTCACTCAGCCCGCCGTCTTCATCCATAGCGTCATCTCAGCCCTCTGCCTGGGCGAAGAAGCAAAGCCCGACATGGCAGCCGGCCACTCTTTAGGCGAATTCTCGGCCCTCGTAGCCTCGGGCGCACTGAGCTTTGCCGACGGCCTGCGCCTTGTGGCAGCCCGTGCCAACGCCATGCAGAAAGCCTGCGAGGCCCATCCCGGCACCATGGCTGCCGTGATAGCACTGCCCGACGAGAAGGTGGAGGAAATCTGCCAAGAGGTGAGCAATGGTGGCGACGTAGTGGTTCCGGCCAACTACAACTGCCCCGGACAGCTCGTCATCTCGGGCAGCATTGAAGGCGTAAACAAGGCCTGCGAGCTGCTCAAGGCTGCCGGTGCCAAGCGCGCCCTGGTGCTCAATGTGGGCGGAGCTTTCCACTCCCCGCTCATGCAGCCGGCTAAGGAAGAACTGCAAGAGGCCATCGAGCAGACCACCTTCGCCAAGCCCGTGTGCCCCGTCTATCAGAATGTCGACGGCAAGCCCCACACGGAGCCCGAGGAAATTAAGGCCAACCTCATCGCACAGCTCACCAGCCCCGTGAGATGGACCGAGTGCGTGAAAAACATGATAGCCGACGGTGCCGACGACTTCACCGAGTGCGGTCCCGGCAAAGTGCTCCGCGGCCTCATCGGGCGCATCGACCGCAACGTCGCTGCCCACGGCGCAGAATAAACTTCGACTCTTTTCCCTGGGGTGCCCGCGCCGGGCACCCCTGTTACTGCTCCTAACGCTACTAAAATGATAATCTACCAAATCTTTACCCGTCTCTTCGGCAACGACAACACCACCCGACAGAAAAGCGGAGCACTCGCCGTCAATGGCTGCGGCAAGCTGAACGACATCACGCCCGAAGTGCTGCGCAAAATCCGCACCTTAGGCGTCTCACACATCTGGTATACGGGCCTCATCCGACATGCCACCCAAACCGACTACAGCTCCTACGGCATACCGCAGCAGCATGCAGAAATCGTCAAGGGCAAGGCCGGTTCACCCTATGCCATAGCCGACTACTACGACGTCGACCCCGATCTGGCTACACAAGTGGAGCACAGAATGGAGGAATGCGAGGCGCTCATAGCACGCACCCACAAGGCCGGGCTGAAGGTCGTCATGGACTTCGTGCCCAATCATGTGGCCCGCGAATATCACAGCATCTGCAAGCCCGACGGCGTGAAAGACTTGGGAGAGGACGACCGCACCGACTACAACTTCTCACCCCAGAACAACTTCTACTACTGTTGGGGGCAGCCGCTCGACCTCAGCGCCATCACCACCGGGAGCAGCTACCGGGAGCAGCCCGCCAAGGCCACTGGCAACGACCAGTTCACAGCGCGCCCCGGCCGCAACGACTGGTATGAGACTGTGAAGCTCAACTATGGCATTGACTACTGCGACGCGGGCGGACGCTCGGAGCACTTCGATCCGCGCCCTGACACCTGGACAAAGATGCGTGACATCCTGCTCTTCTGGTGTGCCAAAGGCATCAATGCTTTCCGCTGCGACATGGCCGAGATGGTGCCTCCGCAATTCTGGGCCTACGCCACCGGAGAGGTGAGACAGCGCTATCCCGAAGTGCAGTTCATCGGTGAGGTCTACAACCCTGCCCTCTACCGCACCTATATCAAGGCTGGCTTCGACTTTCTCTACGACAAAGTGGGAATGTATGACTGTCTGCGCGACGTCATCGGTCACCGCCGTCCCGCAGCCGACATCACACAGCAGTGGCAGCAGACCGACGACATCGGCTCTCACATGCTCTACTTCCTGGAGAACCACGATGAACAGCGACTGGCCAGCGACTTCTTTGCCGGCAGTGCCCACAAAGGCATACCCGCGCTCATCGTGGCCGCACTGCTCAAATCGTGTCCCTTCATGCTCTACGCCGGACAGGAGGTGGGCGAACGGGGCATGGACGACGAAGGCTTCAGCGGAAGGGACGGCCGCACCACAATCTTCGACTACTGGTCGCTCGACTCGCTCATACATGAATACTCGGCCACAGCATCGCTGACACCCGAGGAATCCCGGCTGCGCGAGCTCTATAGCAAGGTTCTCAAGACAGCGTCCACCGACCCCGCAGCCGTCAGCGGCGAGAGCTTCGACCTCATGTATGCCAACAGCCATCTCCACGACCGTCAGTTTGCTTTCCTGCGCAAGCAGGGCTCCGACACGCTGCTCGTGGTGGCAAACTTCGACGACAAACCCGTGAGTGCCGACGTGATGCTTCCGGGCCATGCCTTCGACTATCTCGGCATGAAGGAACTCACCACAAGGGCCACGGAGCTGCTCACCCGCAAGCGCCTCACACTGAAGCTCAAGGCCGATGCCCCTCTGCTGCTCAGCGTCCCCGCCTGGAGCGGACTCATTCTCAAGTTCAAATCATAAGCCCCATGGATAACGACCCCATACTCAACGCGCACAACAAGGAGGAGTTTCCACCGGCTCACACAGCCGAGCATCTGCTCAACCAGCTCATGCACCGCATGTTCGGCTGCGAACGGAGCCGTAACGCCCACATCGAGCGCAAGAAGAGCAAGATGACATTCGCACTGGAGCGCAAGCCCACACGACAGCAGGAGAAGGAAATAGAGCGCGAGATGAACCGCCTCATAGAAGCCGACATGCCCGTCAGCTTCGAGTTCACCGACCGCAACCATCTGCCCGAGGGCATAGAGCTCGACCGACTGCCCGACGATGCCTCGGAGACACTGCGACTGGTGCGCATCGGCGACTACGACGTGTGCCCCTGCATCGGCAAGCATGTGCGGTCGACGGCTCAGATAGGACGCTTCGAGATGCTCGGTACCAACTGGGACGAGGCCTTGCATCAGTTCCGCATCCGCTTCAAGGTGATACCCTGAGCCATCGGCACTCACCGCGTGGGGATGGCCATCTTCCCCCCCAATGGAGTGAGACACACACAGTCTGACGTTGCCTTTACAGTAGTCTTCCGAGAGCAAGACGGCTTAGAGCAAACGGGGATGGTGGTTCAAATCTTGGGACGAACGTTCTTACCTATTTATATATATGGCTCCAGCCGACGCTCATCTCTTCCCCATCAACTCAAACGGCAGCCGACGGGGAGCAAAGCTGCATGCACTCCGCAACAATGCTCAATGCGAACGCGGACAAGTCCATCCCGACTCACAAAGAGATGCTGCGACAAGACTGATAACGTCAAAAAAAAAAGCGTGGCGCTTCGGCGGTAGTCAGCATTAAAATACTTACCTTTGCAACATGAGCAAGAAAGTAAGCATCAACCTCGTGGCAGCCAACATCTTTGCCCTGCTGCTCTTCGCAGGCAGTGCCGTGGCCTTTGGCGTGCCCTTCGCGCTGATATGGCCGTGGTCAACCATCAGCGCCCATCTGAACGGAGTTTCCGCAAATGCGTTTGTCATTGCCCTCGTAGTCGGCGTTTTCCTGCATGAAGGCATTCACGGTCTGACGTTTGCCCTGTTCAACCGAGGTGGCTTCCGCCACGTCAGCTTCGGCGTGATATGGAAGTATCTGACACCCTACTGCCACTATTCGAAGCCGATGAGCCGCAATCGCTATATTGCCGGCGCCATTGCGCCCTTCCTCGTGCTCGGGTTGGTGCCCTCGGTGTGGGCGCTTTGCTGCGGGAACGCATTTCTGCTCGCTTTCGGCATCATCTACATCAGTGCGGCGGCCGGCGATTTGTGGATGGTGTGGCTCATACTGAAGGAGAGCCCAAAGAGCCTGATTCTCGATCATCCGTCGGAAGCCGGCTTCTACGTGCTCGACAATGGGAAACCCACTGTTTGACAAGTCCTTCCGGCAACAGCAAGCAGAGGCCGGGAAAGGCCCGGAGTCACCCTCTCCGACTAACTCACCATCGCCCCGACAACCCCCCTTACAATTATTCAACTCAGAATGAGAATTACAACCACTTTTACGAGGCTCAGGAACCCCAACAAGGCAGTTTAGTGAGTTCAAAATCAAATTATTAAGAATTATCGGCAAAAAGTGAGGGCAAAATTTCCGTATGAGATAAAAAAGCACTAAATTTGCACTTCCGAAACGATAACACTATAATATATAACAATAAAAACAACAGAGCAATGACAAAAGCTGAAATAGTCAACCAGATTGCAGAAGCCACAGGTCTTCAGAGGAAAGACGTAGCTGCAGTGATTGAGTGCTTTATGACCTCCGTAAAAGACAGCCTGCTGAAAAAGCGCGAGAACGTTTACCTTCGCGGCTTTGGCAGCTTCATTATCAAGCACCGTGCAGCCAAGACTGCCCGCAACATCAAGCAAAATACAACCATCAACATCGAGGCTCACGATCTGCCCAGCTTCAAGCCGGCAAAGAGCTTCGTCAACGAGATGAAGGGCTAACGCAGCCACCCGCTGACAGGGCACGGGCTTAAGGAAGCAACTGAGTAATCATTTTATAACATTTAATTAAAGAATTATGCCAAACGGTAAGAAGAAGAAGGGTCACAAGATGGCCACTCACAAGCGTAAGAAGAGACTGCGCAAGAACAGACATAAGAGCAAGTAATCCTCCTTAACGGATTACTGGCCGGAGGGCTGTTCTGACAGGGGCGTGTCAAAGCATCCGACAAGGATTGGTTGACATGCCCTTTGTCGTTAAGAATTATGTAATACAACGCATTGGACAACAAGGTTAATTGATTCAGGAAGAATGACCAGCGAAGTCGTTATTGATGTCCAGCAGAAGCAAATCGCTATCGCTCTGCTCGAGGACAAGCGTCTGGTGGAATACCAGAACGAGCCGCGCCAGGCCTCCTTTGCCGTGGGCAACATCTATGTGGCCAAGGTGAAGAAGCTCATGCCGGGTCTCAACGCCTGCTTTGTGGACGTTGGCTACGAACGTGACGCCTTTCTGCATTATCTTGACTTAGGTAACCAGTTTAACTCTTATTGCAAGTACCTCAAGCAGGTGGAGAGCGACCGCAAACGCCTCTACCCCTATGCCAAAGCCAGCCGGCTGCCCGACCTGCCCAAGGACGGCAGCGTGCAGCAGACGCTCAAGGTGGGCCAGGAGGTGCTTGTTCAGATTGTCAAAGAGCCCATCTCTACCAAAGGCCCGCGCCTTACAGCCGAGCTGTCGTTTCCCGGGAGATTCCTCGTGCTGATTCCATTCAGCGATAAGGTGTCGGTGTCGTCAAAGATTAAGAGCGGAGAAGAGCGCGCAAGGCTCAAGCAGCTCATCAACAGTATTAAGCCCAAGAACTGCGGCGTCATCGTCAGAACGGTGGCCGAAGGCAAACGGGTGGCCGAGCTCGACGCCGAAATGAAGGTGCTCACAAGCCGCTGGGAGAGTGCGCTGACCAAAGTGCAGAAAACCCAGAAAAGACCACAACTGGCCTACGAAGAGACGGGCAGAGCCATTGCCCTGCTGCGCGATCTCTTCAATCCCTCCTTTGAGGCGGTATGGGTGAACAACGAAGAAGCATTCAACGAGGTGAAGAACTACATCACGCTTATAGCACCCGACAAGGCCAACATCGTGAAGCTCTACACCGGCAAGGTGCCCATCTTCGACAACTTCAACATCACCAAGCAGATAAAAGCCAGCTTCGGTAAAACCGTGAACTATCGACACGGCGCTTACCTCATTATAGAGCACACCGAGGCTATGCACGTGGTCGACGTGAACAGCGGCAACCGCTCGAAAGCTGAGAACGGACAGGAGCAGAATGCACTGGAGACCAACCTGGGTGCAGCCGACGAACTGGCGCGCCAACTGCGTCTGCGCGACATGGGGGGCATCATCGTCGTCGACTTCATCGACATGAATCTGGCCGAGGACCGGCAGATGCTCTATGAGCGCATGTGCAAGAACATGCAGCAGGACAGAGCCCGCCACAACATCCTGCCACTCAGCAAGTTCGGACTTATGCAAATCACTCGCCAACGAGTGCGCCCGGCTATGGATGTCAACGTAGAAGAAACGTGCCCCACTTGTTTTGGCACGGGGAAAATACGCTCCAGCATCCTCTTCACCGACCAGCTCGAGGGCAAGATTGACCGCTTGGTCAACAAGATTGGCATCAAGAAGTTCTGGCTCCACGTGCATCCTTTTGTGGCTGCCTACATCAACCAGGGCGTCATCTCGCTAAAGCGCAAGTGGCAAATGAAATACGGCTTCGGCGTACACATCATATCCTCGCAGAAGCTCGCATTCCTCCAGTATGAGTTCTACGACGCCAAGGGTGAGTTTATTGACATGAAAGAGGAAATCGAAACTAAGTAGAAGATTCGCAGAATCCTATTCTAAAGGGCCCGGTCGCAACTCTCTTGCAGCCGGGCTTTTTCTTTGTAACTGAGGCTGAGGAGAGCCAGGGAGCAGGACATCGAAAGGATTGAGAGCAAGGTGGAGAAGGAGACAGCAAGCAGGACCGAGGAATCAAAACACCATACAGCTGACGTTTTGGCACGATGTTTGTAGTCTCCCTTAATCATTGGTGAATTATACTAAAAATCAGAGCAAAAGACTTTGATATTCGAGAGTTTTGATTATTTTTGTAACCGATTAGAAAGAGAAAGGAAGAAGTACATATGACCAGTCAATTTTCACCAAAAGTATCCGAAATCCTTGCCTTCAGCAGGGAAGAAGCCACCCGGCTCGCCAGTCGCTCGGTGGGTCCCGAGCACTTGCTCTTAGGGATGCTGAGGGAGAAGGACAGTCCCGTGTTAGGACTGCTCAAGCGCATGAACGTCAATGCCGACTCCGTGAAGGCGGAACTGGAGGAACGCGTGCGCGAAGACGAACGGACTCAGCCCATCAACACAACAGAGCTGGTGCTCAACGACAAAGCCAGCAACATTCTGAAGCTCGCCGTGCTCGAAGCAAGAGTGCAGCACACGCAGACCGTAGGCGTGGAGCATCTGCTCCTGGCCATCCTCCACGACCAAGTGGACAACGGCGCCAAAGAGGTGCTGGAGTTCAATAATGTCGACTACAACGATGCCATCACCTTCCTGCAAAAAGAAGCACGGCCCACAACCGACGGAGTGGGACTGCCCGACGAGGATGAGGACGAAGAGGAGGACGACAGCCAGCTCGGACGCACCCCGGGAATGCAGGGCAACACCGGAGCCACCGTCAAGACTAAGGGCGGACGCAAGACACCCGTGCTCGACAACTTCTCGACCGACCTTACCGCTGCCGCCCTCGCAGGGAAGCTCGATCCCGTGGTGGGACGCGAGAAGGAGATTCTGCGCGTCACCGAGATTCTCTGCCGCCGCAAGAAGAACAACCCCATACTCATCGGCGAACCCGGAGTCGGCAAGAGCGCCATCGTGGAGGGACTGGCCCAGCTCATTGCCAACAAGCGCACCTCTCCCGTGCTCTTCGGCAAACGACTGGTGAGTCTCGACATGACTGCCATAGTAGCAGGCACCAAGTACAGAGGCCAGTTCGAAGAGCGCATCCGCGCCTTGCTCAAGGAGCTGGAACAGAACCCCGACATCATCGTCTTCATCGATGAGATTCACACGCTCATCGGTGCCGGCAGCACCCCGGGCAGCATGGATGCGGCCAACATCATGAAGCCGGCGCTGGCCCGTGGCATCATCCAATGCATCGGCGCCACAACACTCGACGAATACCGCAACTCCATCGAGAAGGACGGCGCACTGGAGCGACGCTTCCAAAAGGTGCTCGTGGAACCGACAACGGCCGAGGAAACACTTCAGATACTGCACAACATCAAGGACCGCTACGAGCAACACCATCACGTGAGCTACTCGGACAGCGCCCTGGAGGCTTGTGTCAAACTGACAGAAAGATACATCAACGACCGGTTCTTCCCCGACAAGGCCATCGACGCTCTCGACGAGGTGGGAGCTCACGTGCATCTGCAGCATGCCCACGTTCCCGACTCAGTGACCGAGAAGGAGAAGGAAATCGACTACGTCAAGCTGAAGAAGCAGACGGCCGTGAGCAACCAGAACTACGAGCTGGCTGCAAGCTACCGCGACCGGCAGCTTACCCTGGAGAACGAACTGCAGAAGCTCAATGAGCAATGGGCCTCCGGCGACATGGGAACCCGACAGCCCGTAACCGAGAAGGAAGTAGCCGATGTGGTGTCGCGCATGTCGGGAGTGCCCGTACAGCGAATGGCCGAGGGCGACACCCAGCGTCTGCGCAACATGGCCGACACGCTGAAGCACGAGGTTGTGGCTCAGGATGCAGCCATCGACAAGATGGTGAAGGCCATCCAGCGCAACCGCGTCGGGCTCAGGGATCCCAACCATCCCATCGGCGTTTTCATGTTCCTCGGACCCACCGGCGTCGGCAAGACCTATCTTGCCAAGAAACTCGCCGAAGAGATGTTCGGCTCGGCCGACTCCCTCATCCGCATCGACATGAGCGAGTACACAGAGAGCTTCAACGTCTCGCGGCTCATCGGTGCCCCTCCGGGCTACGTGGGCTATGAGGAGGGCGGACAGCTCACCGAGCGCGTGCGCCGCCACCCCTACTCCATCGTGCTGCTCGACGAGATCGAGAAGGCTCACGGCAATGTGTTCAATCTCCTGCTGCAAGTGCTCGACGAAGGCCGGCTCACCGACGGCAACGGACGGCTCATCGACTTCCGCAACACCGTCATCATCATGACGAGCAACGCCGGAACAAGGCAGCTCAAGGAGTTCGGCAACGGCATCGGATTCAACGCAGGAACCCTCAACG
>ONMG01000219.1 GCA_900318855.1 uncultured Prevotella sp. | reverse complement strand
CCTTCATGATTCTGATTTATAAATATCAATATTGCTAAATATGAATTTCACCCACTATAAATTTTGATGAAATGATTTGCGATTTCCGAATTTTATGTTTACCTTTGTAAAACCAAAGATAAGTACCCAAAATAGACTCAAAAGCAGACAATTATGGAGATGAAAGATAGAATTATCCAGCTCATGGAGACCCAGCATCTCACGCAACAGAGTTTTGCTGACCTCCTGGGCATCTCGGCCTCGACCCTTAGCAACATCATCAAAGAGAAATCAAAGCCGACCTTGAATCAGGTAGAAGCCATCAAAAGCAAATTCCCCTCAATCAACATAGAATGGCTGCTCTTTGGTTATGGGCCGATGTTCAAGGACGCTCATCCTGATGCTTCCGCATCGCCCGTTGGGGGCAGCAACCAGCAAGAACTTAGTTTTGATTTCGGTTCTTCATCGCCTTCAGCCTCCCCCTCCCCAGCTCCATCGGCTTCCAGGATGGCGCCACAGTCAGCTCCTCTCGATTTCAGCTCTCCCGTGCAAAATGTGAAGGAAGTGGTGAAATACGTGGAGAAGAAGCCTCGTTCAATAACCGAAATCAGGGTCTTCTATGATGACCAGACGTGGGAGACGTTCGTTCCGAAAAAGTGAGTGGCCTGCCCCCTTCCCCTTCGTTTTCCGGATTTCGCAACTATTGACATTCGTGGATGTCAAGTAAGGAATTGATTCACTTTAAGCGTTGGAACAACCAAAAATCAGTCTTTCTTTGCCCCGTTTATGCTGTTTTCTTTGTAACTTTGCGAAAACATTCCTTATTATGTCAAAGAAATATTTGTCCGATCTTGAAGTATGTGCTGTAGAGCGGCTTTCGCCACGGCATGTGCTTATCAAACTCACCCATTCAGAGCCATTACCCGACATCCTTCCTGGCCAATTTGTAGAAGTTCGCGTCGAGAATTCACCGGAAACCTTCCTGCGCCGGCCGATTTCAGTCAATTATGTCGACCGTGAGCTCAATCAGTTGTGGCTTCTTGTAGCCGAGGTGGGCAGCGGCACCCGTCATCTTGCAGAGCTGAAGCCCGGTGAGTGTCTTGATTGTCTTTACCCTTTGGGCAATGGATTCACTCTTCCTTCTGCTGCCGATGCTCCGGTTTTGCTAATTGGTGGAGGCGTGGGTACGGCTCCGCTGCTCTTTTTGGGTAAACAGTTGCAGGATCGCTCCATACATCCTGTGTTTCTATTGGGAGGCCGGAGTGCCGGGGACATTCTGGAAGTAGAACTTTTCAGGCAGTTGGGCGATGTGTTTTTCACGACGGAGGACGGCTCTTTGGGCGAGCGTGGATTCGTCACCGATCATTCACTTCTTCAGAAGAACACGTTCAGTCACATTTATTGTTGCGGTCCAAAACCGATGATGATGGCCGTGGCCCGGTATGCCAATAGCCGGGGAATCGATTGTGAAGTGTCGCTCGAGAACAAGATGGCTTGCGGACTGGGAGCATGTCTTTGCTGCGTAGAGAAGACGGTTGAGGGTAATCTTCGGGTGTGTGAAGATGGTCCAGTCTTTAATGTCAAGAAACTTCTTTGGAAATAATTGTAATATAATTTGAACACCAATGGCATCACTAAATATAAAAATAAATGATATAGAATTTCGCAATCCGGTTCTCACGGCATCCGGCACATTCGGATACGGACTGGAGTTTGCCGACCTTGTTCCTCTTAATCGTTTGGGTGGAATTATCGTGAAGGGCACCACGTTGGAGCCCCGCCAGGGGAATGACTATCCTCGAATGGCCGAGACAGCATCGGGAATGCTCAATTGCGTGGGATTGCAAAACAAGGGAGTGGACTATTTTTGCAAGCATATTTATCCACTTATACAATCTGTCGACAGTCACATGATCGTCAATGTGAGTGGATCGTCTTTGGATAATTATGTTGAATGTGCTGCCCGTATCGATGCCTTGGAAAGGATTCCGGCCATAGAGTTGAATATCTCCTGCCCTAACGTAAAGCAAGGGGGAATGGCTTTTGGAGTGAGCTGTGAGGGTGCTGCAAGTGTGGTGAGAGCTGTCCGGGCACACTATAAGAAGACGCTCATCGTGAAGTTGTCGCCCAATGTTACGAATATTGCCGACATTGCAAGGGCTTGCGAGGCTGAAGGTGCCGATGCCGTTTCGCTCATCAACACTGTCATGGGTATGGCTATCGACATCGAACATCGCTGTCCGAAGCTTAGCATTGGCACCGGTGGGCTGAGCGGCCCCGCAGTGAAGCCTATAGCCGTGAGAATGGTGTGGCAGGTGGCAAAAGCCGTAAAGATACCTGTCATTGGCCTAGGAGGCATCAGTACTGCTGCTGACGCAATAGAGTTTCTTATGGCCGGAGCTACTGCCATAGAGATTGGTACGGCTAATTTCCTCGACCCTCAAGTGACGCTCAAGGTGATCGATGGGCTCAATGAGTGGCTAGACCGGCATGGTTGCAGCTCGGTGAAGGATATTATTGGCATTGTATAGTCTTCTCTGCTTCCTACCCCACAATGCGCAGTTTGGAATCACGTAACTGACCGGCTATCAGTGTTTTCATTTTCCATAGGATGCCCTTGGGTGTGCCACGGATTCTCCCGGCGGATGTGGATTCCCGGGGGGATACTCCGTCCACAAAGGATGCCACGTTTTAGGGCGCCCTTTGATTTTGTTTATTATGGGGTGGGGGATTGTCATTCCATGGGTGGCAGTGCTCGGCAAATGGAGAGTCGCAATATGCGACACCCTTTCCGCTTAATGGAGTCTAACGGATGAGAGAAGTCGCCATCTCTGCCCATTCTCCTGCTGACATTTCTTGGGCTATGGGGAGGTGTTGCCACGGACGACCGCGGACGCTTCTTTTGCTGTGGGGACTATTGCCACGGACGACCGCGGCTGCTTCACGGACTTTTAGTGCTATGTGGTTGGATGAGAGGGCATGGATAGCCCGAAGGGGATGCCTGGGTAACTGCTGTGAGCACATTCCTATTTCGGGAATCCGCCTTGTGCCTAAGTTCCGGCTTGTCGCTGGGTTGCTCTTGCAGTTAGAACCACTACCCTAAATCAGGGTGCTGGTTTTGTCCTGCGCTCCCGGATGCTGTCAGCAAGGACAGCCCCCTATTTGGCTCCGTGGAAACTATCCGTGGCTGGAGCTTCCCACTGAGTTGGATTCTGAAGCGAAGAAACGGTTATTTGGGAATTGAGGGGAATAAAAAAGGGGACTATCAATAGATAATCCCCAACCAACACAAAAACTAAACTAGACTTAACTAAATTCTTGGGATTTTCACAAACCCCCTCGAAATTACGTTGCAAAGATAGCAAATAGTTTCATATTCTGCAAGAGTTAGCCCAAGAAATTTCTCCAAAAAATGAAAAAATCACATTTTATTGGCCTTACTCAGCAGATAATTGTCCAAAACCACCATCGCGGCCATAGCTTCAACGATGGGAACGGCCCGGGGAAGCACGCAGGGGTCATGACGCCCCTTCGCTTGGAAAGTGATGTCGTTACCCTCAAGGTCGACTGTGGATTGTTGCGTCAGTATCGTGGCCACCGGTTTGAATGCCACCCGGAAGAAGATGTCCTGTCCGTTACTGATTCCTCCCTGGATGCCTCCACTGTGATTGCTGAGCGTACTGATGCTGCCGTTACGGTTGCAGAACACGTCGTTGACGCGGCTGCCGCGCTGAGAGGCAAAGTCGAACCCATCGCCGATTTCGAAGCCTTTCACGGCGTTGATGCCCAGCATGGCAGCTCCCAGTTGTGCGTTGAGCTTGCCGAATTCCGGTTCTCCGAGTCCCGCGGGGCATCCTTTTATCACGCACGTGATGATGCCGCCGACGGTGTCGCCCTCCGCCTTCACCTGGCTGATGAGCTCTTCCATTCGTTTTGCGGCCTCGCTGTCAGGACATCTCACGGCATTCTGCTCTGCGCTCGCAAGGTCGTAGTTGTGATAATCGCGTCCGATAGCAATGTCGCCCACTTGCGAGGTGTAAGCCTGTATGGTGATTCCGAGTTGTCGTAGTGCAATTTTTGCCAACGCTCCGCCGACCACCCTGCTGATGGTGATTCTGGCTGAGGAGCGCCCGCCTCCCCGATAGTCTCTGATACCGTATTTCTGTTGATAGGTGAAGTCGGCATGTGAGGGGCGGTAGAGCTCTTTCATTGCCGTGTAGTCCTGGCTGCGCTGGTTCGTGTTCCTCACCATGAAGCCGATGGGGCATCCTGTCGACTTGCCCTCGAAGATGCCGCTGAGCAGTTCTACGGTGTCGGGCTCCTTGCGTTGTGTGGTGATGGAGCTTTGCCCGGGTCTGCGCCTCTCAAGCTCGTGCTGGATGAGCGTGGTGTCGATATCGATACCGGCGGGCATACCGTCGACGACTCCGCCAACAGCTTCTCCATGACTCTCGCCGAAGGTGGTGAGCCGGAAGAGTGTGCCGAATGAGTTAGCCATAACTATTTGCCGCAGCTTCCGTTGCAGGAGTCGCAGTGTCCGCCGCAGCCCCCGCAACCGCCGTTGAGATGGTTGATGATGTTTTCAATCTCCTTGTTTGTGGCCGGTCTCGACTCCACGATGTGGCCTTTGAAATTCAGCGTCTTTCCGGCAAGGGGATGATTGAGATCCATGGTCACCGTAGTGTCGCTGATGCCGGTCACATGGCCGAGAAAATGGTTGCCATCCTCGTTTTTCAGGGGCACGATGGCATCCATGTAGATGTTGTCGGAATCGAATTTGCCGTCGATGCAGAACATATCCTTGCTGAGTTCCACCACCCGCTCTTTGACGTAGTTGCCGTAGGCCTGCTCGGGCGTGAGCGTGAAGTCGAATTCACCCCCTTGCTCGAGCTTGTCGACTGCTTTTTCAAAGTCATCGAGCGTCATTCCGAATCCGCTCACGAAGACGAGGGGCTTGTCGGCTGTTGCTTCTTCAATGAAAGTGCGTTCTCCGTTGGCCTCAGCCCATAGCTTGTAGGCCACTGCGATGTATTTGTTCGTTTTTTCTTCCATAATTAGGTTGTTGTCCTTTGTGAATAGTGCAAAGGTAGTGTAATCGTGGGGAACTTCAAAGAAAACCGGCTTTTATTTTCTTTTCCCCTCCGGTTGCGGAGACTCCGTGAGGGGCGGCTCTGCTTGCTGGGGGGTGGCACCGTCGCATGCCACGGTGGCAAGCCTGCGCATGATTTTCCATTATCTTTTTTAGGTGGCACTACTCCTCTTACAGAATTCAGCGCGACGCATTGGCGAAGTCGGGCAAGAAGATGTGATGCTGCCACGTACTGCGCACTTCGAGCTTGTGTACCCCTTCGGGGCGCTGTCCTCTGTGTCACTGTCCGTATCCCTCGTTTGTACTTTTTGCCTTTGGCAAGAAGATAGGCTGCACTCGGGAGCGACGAAGAAAAAAGCGAGCTTTTTCCTTGGTCGTTCCCCTCGTTTGCAGTACCTTTGCATTATATAACAATATTGATTCCGAGAGAACAATGACCTACACAATTGAGAAAATCACGGCACTCATCGGTGCCCATCGTTATGGCAGCAGCGATGCCAATATCGAGTTTCTCCTTACCGACAGCCGTTCTATGTGCTTCCCTGAGGAGACCTTATTCTTCGCGTTGAAGACAAAGAAGAATGACGGTCATCACTATATCCCCGACCTCTACCGGCGTGGAGTGCGCAATTTTGTGGTTGAGCAAGTGCCGGCCGACTGGTCGACAGCCTACTCCAAAGCCAATTTCCTGAAGGTTGTCGACTCCTTGAAGGCTCTGCAGCGCCTGGCTGAGCGCCATCGTGACAGTTTCGACATCCCTATTGTCGGCATCACGGGCTCCAATGGCAAGACCGTCGTGAAAGAGTGGCTCTATCAGCTGCTCTCGCCGTCGATGGCCGTCACGCGCTCTCCGCGCAGCTACAACTCCCAGATAGGTGTTCCGCTGTCAGTTTGGCTCCTCAACGAACAGACCCAGGTGGGACTCTTCGAGGCGGGTATCAGTATGCCGGGAGAGATGCTGGCACTGCGCGACATCATTCAGCCTACCATCGCCGTGCTCACCAACATAGGTGATGCCCATCAGGAGAACTTCACCTCTATGGAAGCGAAATGCGAAGAGAAGCTCAAACTCTTCCATGATGCTCAGGTGGCTGTCTATTGCGAGGACGATGCTGTCGTGTCGGCCTGCGTAGCCCGCCATGAACTCAAGGGCGAGCGCGTCTCCTGGTCGCGCACCAACGCCAAGGCTCCCCTTTTCATCAAAGATATCATCAAGGGCGATACGTCGACGGAGGTGGTATATATATATAAAGGTATAGAGAGCCGCTACGAACTGCCGTTCATCGACGACGCCTCGGTGGAGAACTCCATCAGCTGTGCTGCCGTGGCCCTGTATCTGGGACTCCCGGCCCAGCAGTTGGCCGACGGCATGAAGAGCCTTGAGCCTGTGGCCATGCGACTGGAGGTGAAAACGGGCCAGCACGGGTGCACGCTCATCAACGACAGCTATAATTCCGATATCCACTCCCTCGACATTGCTCTCGACTTCATGGCCCGTCGACCCGATCATCGGGGGCGCCGTCGAACGCTCATTCTTAGCGACATCTTCCAAAGCGGCCTGCGTCCGTGCGAGCTCTATCGTCAGGTGTCCGACCTGTGCGTGGAGCGCGGCGTGGAGAAGTTCATCGGTATCGGCTCGGAGCTCAGCGAGCAGGCCGACGAAATCAAGGTCCCCGAGAAGTTCTTCTTCAGCTCCGTCGACCAGTTCATCCACAGTGAGGTCTTCCGCAGCCTGCGTGATGAGGTCATCCTGCTGAAGGGAGCGCGCAAGTTCGGCTTCGACCAGCTCACGGAGCTCCTCGTGCAGAAGGTGCATGAGACCATCCTCGAGGTGAACCTGAGCGCCGTGGTGGAGAATCTCAACTACTACCGTTCCTTCATGAAGCCCGAGACCAAGCTCGTCTGCATGATTAAGGCCAATGCCTATGGTGCCGGGGCCGTAGAGATAGCGAAGACTTTGCAGGACCAGCGCGTCGACTATCTCGCCGTGGCCGTGGCCGACGAAGGAGTGACGCTCCGCAAGAACGGCATCACGGCCAACATCATGATTATGAACCCCGAGATGTCGGCCTTTAAGACGATGTTCGACTACGACCTGGAGCCCGAGGTCTACAGCTTCCGCCTCCTCGAGGCACTCATCCGCGCCGCCGAGAAAGAGGGCATCACGGGCTGGCCTGTTCACATCAAGCTCGACACCGGCATGCACCGTCTGGGCTTCAATCCGCAAACCGACATGCCCCGGCTCATCGACCGGCTGCAGCATCAGAACGCGGTCATCCCCCGCTCGGTATTCAGCCATTTCGTGGGCAGCGACAGCGACAGCTTCGACGATTTCTCAGCCCGTCAGTTTGCCCTCTTCGATGCCGGGAGCAAGCAGCTGCAAGCCGCGTTCCCGCATAAGATTCTCCGGCACATTGACAATTCCGCCGGTATTGAGCACTTCCCCGAGAGACAGCTCGACATGTGCAGGTTAGGACTCGGACTCTACGGCATCAACAGCCGGAACAATGCCATCATCCACAATGTGAGCACGCTGAAGACCACGATACTCCAGCTGAGGAATGTTCCCGCAGGCGACACCGTAGGCTACAGCCGCAAGGGCCGGATCGACCATGACAGTGTGATTGCGGCCATCCCCATCGGCTATGCCGACGGGCTCAACCGTCACCTGGGCAATCGCCACGCTTACTGTCTTGTGGGAGGGAAGAAGGCTGAATACGTGGGCAACATCTGCATGGATGTGGCTATGATAGATGTCACGGGCATCGATTGCAAGGAAGGCGATTCCGTGGAAATCTTCGGCGACCATCTTCCTGTCACCGTCCTGAGCGATGTCCTCGACACCATTCCCTACGAGGTGCTCACGGGCATCTCGGAACGGGTGAAGCGCGTCTACTTCCACGATTAAAAAAACAATCATCCCTGCCGGTGAAGTCCTTTTCGTCGACTCCCGGCAGGGATGACTGCATCAAGCGAAGGGAGGAGAGTTTCCGTCGCAGTGGCGCTCTTTCCGTCGGCCGGCTTATAGGAATCCCTGCTGCCGCAAAGCCTCGATGAAGCCCTCCGACAGCGCCTCGTTATCCTTCTTCGTATAGCGGATGTCGGTGAACACTTGAGCCAGCGTCTGCTTGTGGTTGATTTCCACGAAATGGCGGTTCTCGGGCAGCTGCTCCTTCATCTCATAGAACCGGTCGATGGCCTCAGGAGTGTAGTCGTTGAAGGTCTCGTGGTGAAGGATGGCCTCAAGCGGCAGACGGTCGCTGACGTTCGGATGCTCGTCGGGCCAGCCCACAGTGATAGTAGCCACAGGCATCACCAGCCGGGGCAGACGGAGAATGCGGATGATTTCCTTGGGCTGGTAGATGGTGGTGCCCAGAAAACACAGTCCCAGCCCCTCCTCCTCAGCCAGGTTGCAGAAGGTCTGACAGTAGAGCAGTGCGTCGGTCATGCCGTTGATGAACGAGAGCAGATTGTTGTAGCCTGGCTCAGCCGAACGGTTCTCAGCCCACACCGTAGTGCGGCGGAAGTCGGCACAGAAGGTGAGTACCACGGGAGCCTCGCAGACCATCGGCTGTGAGAAATGCGCCGCCGACAGAGCTTCCTTCATTCTACCCTCGCGCGTCTCCACAACGGAGTAGAGCTGCAGGTTGCCCATAGTCTGCGTGTGCTCAGCCGTCGAGAGCAGCCGCGTTATCATTTCCTCCGTAACATCCTTCTTGGCATATTTCCTTATGCTTCTTCGAGTCTTTATATCCATAATGTGTAACTTTGTTGCTGCAAAGTTAACGAAAGTTTTCCTTTTTGGGTAACATCGCGGGCCCAAAAGTTTTATTGAATTATTCTCTTTAATCTTTTCTTCATCTCAAATTATGGTGTTATCTTTGCACCTGCATTCCCACTGTGGAGGCATCATGACACGTTGAAAGCAATCCAACTATTCATAAAAACTTATAGGTAAACGTCATAAATGGAAGAACAGAAAACTTACTCTTTCGAGGAGGCTTATGAAGCGTCCTTGAAGTACTTCGGCGGCGACGAACTTGCCGCAAGGGTATGGGTAAACAAGTATGCCATGAAGGACAGCTTCGGAAACATTTTTGAGAAGAGTCCTGAGGACATGCATTGGCGCATAGCCAGGGAGATAGCCCGTATAGAGAAGAAATACGCTAACCCCATCCCCGTGGAAAAGGTGTTCGAGCTCCTCGACCACTTTCGTTACATTGTCCCCGCCGGCAGCCCCATGACGGGCATCGGCAACGACCATCAGATAGCCTCGCTGAGCAATTGCTTCGTGATCGGTCTCGATGGCAATGCCGACTCCTATGGAGCCATCATGCGCATCGACGAGGAGCAGGTGCAGCTCATGAAGCGCCGCGGTGGCGTGGGCCACGACCTCTCCCACATTCGCCCGAAGGGCTCCCCGGTCAACAATTCCGCCCTCACCTCCACCGGTCTGGTGCCTTTCATGGAGCGCTACAGCAACTCCACGCGTGAAGTGGCTCAGGATGGACGCCGCGGCGCGCTGATGCTCAGCGTGAGCATCAAGCACCCCGACGCCGAGGCCTTCATCGACGCCAAGATGACTGAAGGAAAGGTGACGGGAGCCAATGTCAGCGTGAAGATTGACGATGAGTTCATGCGCGACGCCGTGGCCGACAAGCCCTACGTCCAGCAGTGGCCCATCGACTCCAAGGAGCCCATGGTGAAGAAGGAAATCTCGGCAAGTAAGCTGTGGAACAAAATCGTGCACAACGCCTGGAAAAGTGCCGAGCCCGGTGTGCTCTTCTGGGACACCATCCTGCGCGAGTCAATTCCCGACTGCTATGCCGACTTAGGCTTCCGCACCGTGAGCACCAATCCCTGCGGCGAGATTCCCCTCTGCCCCTACGACAGTTGCCGTCTGCTCTCCATCAATCTCTACAGCTATGTGAAGCAGCCTTTCACCAAGGATGCCACCTTCGATTTCGAGCTCTTCAGCAGGCATGTCCAGCTGGCTCAGCGCATCATGGACGACATCGTCGACCTGGAGATGGAGAAGATTGACAAGATTCTCGAGAAGATAGCCTCCGATCCGCAAAGCGACGAGGTGAAGGGAGCTGAGTATCACCTCTGGGAAAAGATTAAGCAGAAGAGCGGACTCGGCCGACGCACCGGCGTGGGCATCACCGCCGAAGGCGACATGCTGGCAGCCTTAGGACTCCGCTATGGCACTCAGGAGGCCACCGACTTCAGTGTCAGCGTGCACAAGGCACTGGCACTCAACGCCTACCGCTCATCGGTGACTATGGCCCACGAGCGCGGAGCCTTCGCCATCTACGATGCCAAGCGCGAGGAGAACAACCCCTTCGTGCTGCGCATCAAGGACGCTGACCCCCAGCTCTATGCCGACATGGTAAAGTATGGCCGGCGCAACATCGCTTGTCTCACCATCGCACCCACCGGCACCACCTCGCTCATGACGCAGACCACCAGCGGCATTGAACCCGTGTTCATGCCCGTCTACAAGCGCAGGCGCAAAGTGAATCCCAATGATGCCGACGTCCACGTGGACTTTGTCGACGAGGTGGGCGACAGCTACGAGGAGTACATCGTCTACCATCGCAAGTTCCTCGAGTGGATGAAAGTCAACGGCTACGACACAACCAAGCGCTACACCCAGGAGGAAATCGACGCGCTCGTGGCCAAGTCACCTTATTATAAAGCTACGGCCAACGACGTCGACTGGCTGATGAAGGTGCGCATGCAGGGAGCCATCCAGAAGTGGGTCGACCATTCCATCAGCGTCACCGTCAATCTGCCCAACAATGTTGATGAAAGTCTCGTCAACCGCCTCTATGTCGAAGCCTGGAAGTGCGGCTGCAAGGGCTGCACCATCTACCGCGACGGCTCAAGGGCCGGAGTGATGATATCGGTGTCGAAGAAAGACAAGAAGAAGGACGAGAAGGAGCAGGTGAAGGACAACAATATGGAGGAAGTCGGCTCCAAACCCTGTCTGCCGCCTAAGGTAGTCGAGGAAAGACCCAAGGAGCTGGAGTGCGACGTGGTGCGCTTCCAGAACAACCGGGAGAAGTGGGTGGCCTTCGTGGGACTGCTCAACGGCTACCCCTACGAGATCTTCACCGGACTGCAGGACGACGACGAGGGAATCGTGCTCCCCAAGAGCGTCACCAAGGGAAAGATTATCAAGCAGACCTGCGAGGACGGCTCTCACCGCTACGACTTCCAGTTCGAGAACAAACGCGGTTACAAGACCACGGTGGAAGGACTCTCCGAAAAGTTCAATCCCGAATACTGGAACTATGCCAAGCTCATCTCCGGAGTGCTCCGCTACCGCATGCCCATCGACCACGTCATCAAGCTCGTGGGCTCGCTCCAGCTGAAGGACGAGAGCATCAACACCTGGAAGAACGGTGTGGAGCGTGCGCTGAAGAAGTACATCGTCGACGGCACGCAGGCCAAGGGACAGAAGTGCCCCGTGTGCGGCCATGAGAGTCTTGTCTATCAGGAGGGATGCCTCATCTGTACGAATTGCGGTGCCAGCCGATGTGGCTGATAACCGGCGGCGTGAGGCTACGGCTGCTCAGCGCCTCCGCAGACGGCAGCACGTAGTCCTCACCCGGGAAACCTTCGAAGAATGAAACTCAAAGACAGTTATATCTATCTCAGCGGCCTGCGCTTCCATGCCAATCACGGGGTGGAGGCGCAGGAACGTGTCGTGGGCAACGACTACCTGCTGAGTCTCCGACTGAAAGTTGATGTAGCCCAGGCCATGCTCACCGATGAGATTACCGACACGGTGAGCTACGCCGTGGTCAATCGTCTGGCCGCCGAGGAGATGGCCGTGCCGAGCCAGCTCCTTGAGCGAGTGGCTTTCCGCATCGCCGACCGCATTGCCCGACACTATCCTCAAGTGGAAGCCATCGACGTCGATTTGCGCAAAATCAATCCCCCCATGCCGCAATGCTCCGACGGCGCCGGTGTTAAGCTACACTTAATAAATGATAAAACACCTTGACTCCTTGCGGTTAAACCGCACTAAATGATTATTTTTGCAAAGTTATGAAGACGAAGATGTTGCTTCCCCTATTCGCGATGCTTTGGTTTCCTCTGTTCGCCGCGTCCGCTCACAGCTTCACGCTGGTCATAGATGCCGGCCATGGCGGGCACGATGCCGGCGCCCTGGGTGTCAACTCAGCGGAGAAGAACATCAACCTCCATGTGGCTCTTGCCTTCGGACGCTACGTTGAGCGCAATTGCCCCGACGTCAAAGTGATTTACACCCGCAAGACCGATGTCTTTGTGCCCCTCATGGAGCGGGCCAACATTGCCAACCGGGCCAAGGCCGATGTCTTCATCTCCGTCCACACCAATGCACTGCCCGACGGCAAGCAGGCCCGAGGGCTGGAGACCTACACCCTCGGTATGCACCGCGCCAAGGACAATCTCGACGTGGCTATGCGCGAGAACTCCGTCATCTCGATGGAGAGGGGCTACAAGAAAACCTACGAGGGCTTCGATCCCAAATCCTCCGAGAGCTACATCATGTTCCAGTTCATCCAAGGGCGCAACATGGAGAAGAGCGTTGAGCTGGCCAAGATGATTCAGCAGTCGGTGTGTGCCACGGCAAGCCGCCCAGACAAGGGGGTGCATCAGGCCGGATTCCTCGTGCTGCGCGAGACGTCGATGCCCAGCTGTCTCATCGAACTAGGCTTCATCACCACTGCCAGCGAGGAGCAGTTGCTCAATTCCGACTCCTCGGTCGATGACATAGCGCGCGGCATCTATCAGGCTTTTCTGAAGTATAAGAATCGCTATTCGACGGGTACCAACGTCCCCTTCAAGTCGGAGGGCTCCGACACTCCCGAGCTGCCTCAGCTACTGCCCGATGCCACCGACGCAGCCGACAGCAAGGCGTCCGCAGAGACTACTGACGCCTCCAGTGCGGCGCCGACGGCCGTAGAAAAGCCGGCTCCCAGCGCTCAGCCAGCCCAAGGGCAGCCCAAGGCGAAGCGCACTGCCACACCCTCAGTCGATAAGTCGGTGCGACAGGAACGTAGCCGGAGCGACGCACCGGTGTTCAAAGTCCAGATTCTCACCAGCAACCGCAGGCTGCGCAATGGCGACACCCATCTGCAGGGCCTTACCGACTACGACTGCTACGAAGAGGACGGCCTCGTGAAGTACACCGCCGGAGCTTCGTCCAACTACAACGAAATCTACCGTCTGCGCAAGCAGCTGCTCGAAAAGTTCCCTCAAGCCTTCATCATCGCCTTCAAGGACGGTAAGAAGATGGATGTCAATGCTGCCATCCGTGAATTTGTCTACAACAAGAAGAAATAACCAACTGTACTCAGTGTATGAAGTTTTTCAACAAGGAAGTTAAGATAGCGCTCGTTGCCATCCTGGGCATCGTGATTTTGTTCTTCGGAATGAACTTTCTCAAGGGCCTCTCGCTCTTCTCCAACGACGATGCCTACTACATCACTTTCACCGATATCAGTGGTCTGACGAAGGCTTGCCCCGTGTATGCCCAGGGATATGAGGTGGGTTCGGTGAAGGACATCGCCTACGACTATTCCAACGCAAGTCCCATCAAGGTGAAAATCGGGGTCGACCCCTCTCTGCGCATCCCCGAAGGCAGTACGGCCGAAATCGTGAGCGACATCATGGGCAACATCAAGCTCGACCTCATACTGGCTCCCAACCAGAGCAGTGTCAAGCCCGGTGGAACCATCCAAGGTCGGCTCAACGCCGGACTTGCCGATAAGCTCACTTCGGTGGTGCCGTCGGTGCAGAAGCTCATGCCGAAACTCGACAGCATCATGACGAGCCTGAACCTCATCCTGGCCGACCCTTCAATCCCCCAGTCGCTGCATAACATCCGCACCGTGACCCAGAACCTCACGGTGTCGACCACTGAGCTCAATGCTCTTATGGCCGGACTCAACCGTCAGGTGCCGGGCATGATTCACAAGGCCAACGGCGTTCTCGACAACACCCAGCGCCTCACGGCCAATCTTGCAGCCGTCGACGTGGCCCGCACCATGGCCGATGTCGATGCTACGCTGGCCAATGTGAAAGCCTTCACGGCCAAGCTCAACAGCAATCAGGGCTCGCTCGGCTTGCTCATGAACGACGCTTCGCTGTATAACAACCTCAATTCCACCATGCGTAATGCCGACTCGCTGGTGATCGACCTCAAGCAGCATCCCAAGCGCTACGTCCACTTCTCGCTCTTCGGCAAGAAGGACCGCTAACGATCCCTGTGCCTTTTGCTACGTTCTTTTCAGCTGGTAGAAGGCAGTCCGCAACCAAAATTAGGGCAGTTTGTCTGCCCTTTTTTCGTTTCTTTCTCTCCTCTTTTCTTTGATGGAATCATCATTCACTTCCTGATGCCGATACCCGGAGCCGGTATACCGCGCCGTTGGTCAGGCCCCACCGTGGCCTCTGTCGGCTTGGGGTGCGAAGGTACTGTCACGAACGTGGCAAGGGCGTGTCACGAACGTGGCAAGGGCATGTCACGAACGTGGCAAGGGCGTGTCACGAACGTGGCAGGGTTGTGTCACGAACGTGGCAGGGAGGTATTGCCCGGGGGTGACAGCGTTCCGGGCACCGGCGAAGGCATCCTAAAGCTATAGGCTCCGTGAGGAAGCCCGCTGAGAATATGAAATAGGGTGGGGAAGCATGCTGCCCGTAGAGATGAGGGAGTGCTGTGGATGTATGAAGGCTGAGGCTTGAATGTTGCGAACTTCTTCTTTATTATTCTATAAGTGCATAGACGGATACCCCATGGTCTCTTTATGTAAAATCAGTATAAATAAGAGCTGCCAACGTTTCACGCCAATTGCCGGTGTCCCCAACTCATTAATAGTCTGCACGGAATAAGTCTTGCAAAGATGTTTCACCAGCAGAAGGCAGGGTGGTGATAGTTGATAGCTATGTGCCTAATAATCATAGGTTTGCGCGGACTGTAGAAGAGACGATGTCACCCTACTTGCGGCGAAGCCTTAAAGGGCTGAAAATGGGAAACTTAGGCCAATGGCCCCAAAAAATTATGTCAGGACCGATTTGCTAAATCCGTTTTTCTTTATTACTTTTGCAGTCGCAAAATAAGAATCGATTCGTCGAAAGACCATATCTTCAGTATTGATAGTCAAATGAAAGTAAGTCCCGCTGCTTGTTGGGAGGAGAGTCTGGCGCTCATCCGCAAGAACGTCACCGAGCAACAGTACAACACATGGTTCAAGCCCATCGTCTTTGAGTCGTTCACCGAATCCTCGAAGACGTTGATGCTTCAGGTGCCCAGTCCCTTTGTGTACGAGTATCTGGAGGAGAACTTCTGCGACTTACTCAACAAGGTGCTCCATCACTTCTATGGTTCTGGCATCAAGCTCCGTTACCGCGTGCTGGTGGCTAAGGTGAAGGGTGGCGACACCACACTGGCTGCTGAGGGTGCCGACGAGCCGACGAGGCCGAAGGAAGTGACGCGCGCCAACCAGTCGCCCACGGTGCTCGATGCAGCCGTGCCTCAGGATTTGGAGCCTCATTTGAATCCTCACCAGACCTTCAGCAACTATATCGAAGGCGACAGCAACAAGCTGTCCCGTTCGGTGGGACTCTCTATAGCCGAGCATCCGCGCAGTAATAAGCTGCAGTTCAATCCCATGTTCATCTATGGGCCTTCGGGCTGCGGAAAGACGCATCTCATCAATGCCATCGGAGTGCGTGCCAAGGAACTCTATCCCAAGATGAGGGTGCTCTACATCAGTGCCCGCCTCTTCCAGGTGCAGTACACTGATGCGGTGAGGCGCAACACGCAGAACGATTTCATCAGCTTCTATCAGACCATCGACATGCTGATTGTCGACGATATTCAGGAGTGGATAACGGGTGTGAAGACGCAGGACACCTTCTTCCATATCTTCAACCATCTCTTCCGCAACGGTAAGCGCATCATTCTGGCTTCCGACCGTCCCCCCGTCGACCTGAAGGGCATGAACGAGCGGCTCATCAACCGCTTCTCGTGCGGACTGATAGCCGAGCTTGAGAAGCCCAACTTGCAGCTGTGCGTGGACATTCTCCACAGCAAGATAGCCCGCGACGGATTGCAGATACCCGAGAATGTGGTGCGCTACATCGCGCAGACCGCCAATGGCAGCGTGCGCGACCTCGAGGGGGTTATCAACTCGCTGCTGGCTTACTCTGTGGTCTACGATACGAACATCGACATGCGGCTCGCCGAGCGCGTTATCAAGCGTGCTGTGAAGATTGACGACAAGCCCCTCACGGTCGACGATATCCTGGATTCCGTCTGCTCGCATTATCACGTCAGCACGGATGCCGTCAACAGCAAGAGCCGCAAGCGCGACCTCGTGGAGGCGCGTCAGGTCTCAATGTATCTCGCACAGAAATACACGAAGATGACCGCAAGCCGTATCGGCAAGCTCGTGGGCGGCCGCGACCATAGCACCGTCATCCACAGCTGCTCACAAGTGGAGCGCAGGCTACAGGCCGACAACGTGTTCCGCGATGAGCTGCGGAGCATCGAAGACTCCTTCAAGCTGAAGGCTTAGATCAAAGCTTCCTGCACTGCCGTGGGAAGCTTTTCTGTTATGGGCTAATTTGTCGTCTTTCTCAAATTAGTGGGCGCATTCCTTTCTCATGTCGTATAAATTGCCTAACTTTAGCGGCGCAAACTAAATCAAGTATGGAAGACAAAGAGTTTAATTCAATCTTATCCCATTTCCTCCTTGAGGGGAATGTGGCTCAGGTGAAGCCTTTAGGTGAAGGTCTCATCAACGACACCTACAAGGTGGTGACCGAGGGTAACGAGCAGCCCGACTATGTGCTCCAGCGCATCAACAACAGCATCTTCACCGATGTCGACTTGCTTCAGCACAACATCGAGGCTGTGACCAATCATATCAGGCACAAGCTGGAAGAGCGCCACGAAAGCGACATTGAGCGCAAGGTGCTCCGATTCCTGCCCACCCACGACGGCAAGACCTACTTTAAGGACGACAAGCAGCGCTACTGGCGCTTGTCGGTCTTCATCCCCCGTGCCATCACCTATCAGAGCGTCACCCCGGAGCATAGCTATACGGCAGGTGTGGCTTTCGGCAATTTCGAGCAGATGCTCACCGACCTGCCCGAGAAGCTTGGCGAGACCATTCCCGACTTCCATAACATGGAGCTGCGCGCACGACAGCTGCAGGAGGCTGTAGAGGCCGACCCCAAAGGACGTGTGGCTGGGGTGAAGGACATCCTCGACGACTTGGGCAACGACATGGAGGAGATGTGCAAGGCCGAGCGGCTCTATCGCGAGGGCAAACTGCCGAAGCGCATCTGCCATTGCGACACCAAGGTGAACAACATGATGTGCGACGAGGACGGCAGCGTGCTTTGTGTCATCGACCTCGATACGGTGATGCCCAGCTTCGTCTTCTCCGACTATGGCGACTTCCTCAGGACAGGTGCCAACTTCGTGGCTGAGGACGACCCCAATATCGACAAGGTGGGCTTCAACGAGGACATCTTCCGGTCCTTTACCCGCGGCTATCTCCTGTCGACCCGCAGCTTCCTCACTCCCGTGGAAGTTGACAATCTGCCTTATGCCGTGGCTCTCTTCCCCTTCATGCAGTGTGTCCGCTTCCTTGCCGACTACATCAATGGCGACACCTACTACAAGATTCAGTATCCCGAGCATAATCTCGTGCGTACCCGCAATCAGCAGGCACTCTATCATCATGTGGCCGACCATTACGACATGATGGATAACTATATCAAGGAATGCCTATGAAGACGCTCACAGTAAGGAAGATTGATACAGTGCCCACGGCAGCCGACATTCCGGCTGCCTTTGAGAAGGCGCAAGTGAGCTGGCAGGCTGTCGATGTGGTCGACTGGCCCGAGGAGTTCCCTTACAAGCCCGAGATGGTCTACGCCATAGCCTATGATGATGACAGTATTCTCATCTCTTATCGTGTGAATGAGGACTGCATTCGGGCTGAAGCCAAGGCCGACGGGGGCCGTGTGTGGGAGGATTCATGCTGCGAGTTCTTCTTTCAGCCTGATGACAAAGGCTACTACAACATCGAGTGCAATTGTGCCGGCACCCTACTGCTTGCTTTCGGCAGTGGGCGCAACGATCGTGAACAGGCCAGTGCCGCAACCATGGCGCTCATCGAGCGCACGGCAACGTTGGGCCGGGGCTCTTTTGGACTGAGGCATGGGAAATTCTCGTGGATGCTCAATCTGAGGATTCCGCTGAAGGTGTTCTTCCGCCATCATCTCACCTCGTTGCAGGGGCTCACCTGCCGGGCTAACTTCTATAAGTGTGGCGACAAGACAGTGGCTCACTTCTTGTCGTGGAACCGGGTGGGGACACCGTCGCCCGATTTCCACCAACCCAAGTATTTCGGGGAAATCAAATTCGAATAATTGAAGAAGGGCATAGCAGGAGGATTCCTGATATGCCCTTGTTCATCAGAATTTTATGCTGCTTCCGGCCATTATCCAAAGGCCGGGCTGTCTCACGCTGCCCAAGTCGTAATACCGGTGGCAGGTGAGATTGTCGGCTTTCAGCCATAGACTGTAGCTGGGCCGGTCCCAGAGGAGCTTGGCGTCGAGCTTGGCATAGGGGTGGTAGCCGTTCATGCGTTGCTGCCATCGCAGTGACCAGAAGGCCGACAGGCTGCTCCAAACATGATGGGAGAGCGTGGCGGTGAATTTATGTCTAAGGTATTCCAAAGCGTAGAGTGAGCGGTAGATGGTGTGCTCGGTCTCGTGCTTCTGATGGATGTAGGCATAGCCCAGGCGCAGTACGGGGGCGAGAGGACACGAACTTGCGGTGAGCGCATTCCAACGGAGAGTGACGTCGAGAGAATAACCCATATTGTTGAGCTTGCCAATGTTGAGGGCATGATAGCGGGTGGAAGTCTCGGTCTCGTACACCCAGTCTATCATGTTGGTGCCCTTGCTGTAGAAGGCACTCGCGAGCGCTTCTACCCCAGGATATAGCATACGGACGCCAGTCTTCCAGGTGGAGTTCTTCTCGGGTCTGAGGTTGCGGTCGCCGAGCTGGGCCACATTATTGGTGTAGAGGTCGGTCCAGGTGGGCATCCTCAACGCCTTATTCCAACTCGCATATAGCTTCCAGTGTTCATCGGGGCGATAGCTGATGTCGACACCCGGATAGAAGCGATAGTCGGCATCAAGGCCGGTGTTCTTGTTGGCCAACAGTCCGGCAGAGACGGTGAGCCCACCAATGAGGATGTTGTGTTCCAGGTAGAAGCTTGTGTTTGTGCGGTCGCCCTGTTTGTCGTATTTCCGGTCGCTCCCGCTGATGTCCTTCTGTTTGTCCTCAGCCAAGGCTTCGCCGTAAGCTGTGCTGAGGATATGTTCTTTCCTGATGTCTGCACCCACAGCGGTCTTTCCGAGGAGCGTGGTGAAACTGATGTTGAGCGATGCCCCATAATAGTCGATGCGGTGATAATTCTCGCCGTTCTTCGCTCCTTCCTTGCCTCTGAATAGCTGATAGTGGTCGTAGAAACGATTGAAATAGAGCGTGGGCATCAGCTGAAGGTCCAACGGGAGATTGTGCACTCTGCTGCTCAACGAGAGCAGGTGGTGGGTGGTACTCTCAAACTGGTTGTCGTATTTTGCCGAATAGAAGGTGTTGGCACCATAACGCTGCTTGCTCACACCGGCCTGCCAGTCGAAGTCGAGATGCGAAGTGCTGATATTGCCGTTGTAGTAACCGCGATATTTCTCGAAATCGCTGTTGTCGGTGCCTCCGTCCGATTTGGTGTATCCACCGCTCAGCCGGTGGCTCACTTTCTTTGTGGTGTAGCTGACACCGGCTCCAACATTGTAGGTGCCAAATGAGCCTCCCTCGGCCATAATACCTCCACCATTGGCTGAAGACTTCTTTGTCACGATGTTGATGGCTCCCGTGAAGGCGGCTGTGCCAAACACGCGGGAGGCTGCCCCCTCGAGAATCTCGATGCGCTCTATGTCGTCGGGCGCAACGGGGAAATCGCTTGCGTTATGTCCAGTCTGAGGGTTGGATACGCTGACACCATTGAGAAGGATGGTAATCTGGTCGAACGTTCCTCCGTTGATGGAGATGTCCGTCTGTACACCAAAGCCACCGCGCTGACGGACATCTACGCCCGTGGCTAATTTCAGAACGTCGTTAATGGTCTGCACCTCGGCACGATGAATATCCTCCCGAGTGATGACCGCAACAATCTTGGCCGACTGCTGTGCAGTCAGTGGCGCCCGCGAGCCCATCACTGTGACTTCGCTTAGTTTCACCACTCTGCTTCTCAGGCTGTCGTTCTCCTGACTTTTTGTTGTGCTGATGCTGGATGCATCGGCACTTGTCAGGGTGCTCACGCTGAGCACGCCGATAAGAACCTCCTTACCCAAGGCATTGAATAGTGAATAGCTCTTGTTGTTGAATTGCTTAAACACAAGAGCTCGACGCCGAATAAACGGTTTTGTTTTCAT
>ONMG01000119.1 GCA_900318855.1 uncultured Prevotella sp. | reverse complement strand
TGACGCTGGTAGAGTATTCGCCTTATCAGGGCGCCCTGTTCAGCCCGCCACTCTCCAAGAGCCGTCAGATGAGCATGGACTTCAGCTTCTCGAACAATGTGGAGATGAAGGTCAGGAGCGAGAGCGACTCTACGGGCTTCAAGAAAATCAGTCTGATTGACGACCTGCAGTTGGGTATGTCGTACAACTTCGCTGCAGAGAACCAGCCGCTGAGCCCGTTGAGGACTTCGCTGCGCGTCAAGCTGTCTAAGAGCTACACGCTGAACCTGAGCACGCAGTTCGCCAGCTATGTCTATGAGCTCGACGAAAACGGCAAACCGGTGGAGAGCCAGCATACCACGTATTGGCAACAGGGTAAGTGGGGACGCTTCCAGGGACTCTCCCAGAATCTTTCATATTCTTTGGATAATTCGAAGGTTGTCAAGTTCTTCAAGTGGCTGAGAGGTGAGCGTGATGACGACGATGACAAGCCCAATGCAGATGAGGAGGACGATGAGGATGACGAGATTGATCCGCTGAGCCCGAACATGGACCGTGAAGCAGAGCGTGCCAAGCATTCTGCACGTAAGGGCGACAAGGAGAAGGCCGATGTTGACGAAAACGGATACATGGCGTTCAACATGCCTTGGTCGTTGCACATTGGCTACTCCATCAATTTGCAGGAGAACCGTTCCGGCTCGTTCAACTACGAGACCATGCGCTATCCTTACCGAGTGACGCAATCGCTCAACCTGAGTGGAAACATCCGCCTGGCTGACGGTTGGGATATCAATTTCTCCAGTGGTTACGACTTTGACAACAAGAAGATTTCCGTAACCACAGCCTCACTCTCACGTGACCTGCATTGCTTCAATATGTCATGTCAGGTGACGCTGGCACCCTATACCAGTTATAACTTCTCGTTCCGATGCAATGCCGCCACCTTGACCGATGTGTTGAAGTATGACAAGCGAAGCGGCTACTCGAACGCTGTCCAATGGTATTAATTCGTTAAGACAATGGCAACTCTGGCACCTCTGATAAAAGACCTGGCATTGATGCTTGTCGTAGCAGGCGTCGTGACGATTGTCTTTAAAAAGCTCAAGCAGCCGTTAGTGCTGGGATATATCGTGGCAGGCTTCCTGGTGTCGCCCCACATGCCCTATACGGCTTCCGTCGTTGACATGGAGAGCATTCATTTGTGGGCCGACATCGGTGTCATGTTCCTGCTCTTCTCGCTAGGTCTCGACTTCTCGTTCAAGAAGATTCTCAAGATGGGTGCTTCGCCCATCATCTCCACCATGTGCATCATCTTCGCCATGTCGCTGCTGGGCATCTGTGCCGGCCACGTCTTCGGTTGGTCCGAGATGGACAGCATCTTCCTTGGTGGAATGTTGGCCATGTCGAGTACCACCATTATCTATAAGGCGTTCGACGACCTCGGACTACGCCATCAGAAGTTTGCCGGTATGGTGATGAGTGTGCTGATTCTGGAGGATATCCTGGCCATTGTCATGATGGTGATGCTCTCAGCCATAGCACAAGGCTCGCATCCCGAGGGCAGTCAGATGCTGGGCAGCATCATCAAGATTGGCTTCTTCCTCATTCTGTGGTTCGTGGTGGGCATCTTCCTCATTCCATGGTTTCTGCGCTCCACACGTCGGCTAATGAGTGACGAAACCCTGCTCATCGTCTCCTTAGGACTCTGCTGCCTGATGGCGGTGGTGTCGACATTAGTGGGCTTCAGCAGTGCCTTCGGGGCCTTCGTAATGGGCAGCATCCTGGCCGAGACTGTGGAAGCCGACAAGATTGCCCGCCTTGTGGCACCAGTGAAGGACCTCTTCGGAGCCATCTTCTTCGTTTCTGTGGGTATGCTTGTGGAGCCGAAAGTGCTGGTCGACTATGCCGGTCCCATTGCGGCTCTCGTTGCCACTATCCTTGTGGGCCAAGGCATCTTCGGCACAGCCGGATTCATGTTTGGCGGCCAGCCTTTGAAGCAAGCCATGCGCTGCGGCTTCTGCATGGCGCAAATAGGTGAGTTCGCCTTCATCATCGCCTCGCTGGGCCTGTCGCTCGGTGTCATCAGCCAGTTCCTCTATCCGGTGGTAGTTGCGGTGTCGGTCATCACCACCTTTCTCACCCCCTACATGATACGTGCAGCCGAGCCTTGCTATTCACTTCTGGAGCACATTGCCCCACGGGGAATCATGCGGCGGCTCGACAGCTTCGGCACTTCATCGCTTCAGCCCACAGAGGAGGAAAACAGCCAATGGAAATGCTTGCTTCGGAAGATGGGACTGGCTACGCTCATTTATACCATTCTTACCACAGCCGTCACGGGGGGCATGCTCACCTTCTTCCTTCCCTTCATCCGCCGGATTCTGCCCCACTGGTGGGCCAACGGCGTGTGCGGGCTGCTCACCGTGACCTTCATAGCCCCTTTCCTGCGTGCCATGATAATGAAAGGCAACAAGAGCGAGGAGTTCCGCTTACTGTGGGAGCAGAGCCGTCTGAACCGCCTGCCCCTCCTCTTCACCATCCTTGCGCGCACAGCTATAGCAGCTGCATTCCTCTTCTACATCTGCAATTACCTTGCCCGCTTCAACAACGCCATTGTCATCACACTGGCCCTGACCATCATTATTCTCATGCTACTCTCCCGGCGACTGAAACTGCAAAGCAGCCGCATGGAGCAACTCTTTCGCGAGAATCTGCGTTCAAGAGACATTGAGGCACAGGTGGAGGGACAGAAGCGGCCGGCCTATGAAGCTCAGCTCCCCGGGCGCGACATCCACATGGCCGAATTCACGGTGCCAGAGGATTCAGCCTTAGCCGGAAAAGCACTCAAAGACCTGCAGTGGAGACAGAAGTTCGGCATCCACGTGTGCAGTATCCTGCGAGGACATCAGCGTATCAATATCCCGGGAGGCCCCACGGTACTGTTTCCCGGCGACCGTCTGCAAGCCATTGGCACCGACGATCAGCTTACTGCTCTCGGGCACGAACTGCACGACCAGGTGCTACCCGAGGATGCCGACATAGAGAAACGCGAAATGAAACTGCGGAAGATTGTTGTGCCCGAGGACAGCTGCCTACTGGGAAAGACGCTGAGCGATAGTGGAATCCGCGAACGCTACGGCTGCATGGTTGTGGGCGTAGAAGAAGGTCAGAAAGACCTCACATCGGTTAATCCCAACCACCGTTTTGCAGCGGGCGACATCCTTTGGGTAGTGGGCGAGAAAGCCTCGCTCCGTGCACTTGCTGCAGCCCTGTGAGGCCATTGACTCAGGGCTGCGACTGAGCACCGCAGAGTCTTCATCCCGATGAAAATTAGAAAAAAGTATCCCAGGCATTAAACCTTATGCCCACGGTTACGTCAAAGTTGTGTAAACAAGAGAAAGAAACGTAACTAAGCAGACACAAACAATGAGACAAAGGATACTCTTCGTCCTTTTACTTGCATGCTCGACCCTTCAGGTGCTCGCCCAGCAAAAGATTACGGGCACCCTTGTAGATAAAGACAGCAAGGAACAGGTAGCACAAGCCACAGTACAACTCCTCAAGACCGACAGCAGCTTCGTAGGCGGAACCATATCGGGCGACGACGGGCGCTTCAGCATCAATGTCAACAAAAGCGGGCGCTACCTTATAAAGCTCACCTGCGTAGGCTATCCCGTGAGTTATCATGCAGTGACCGTCAGTGCCGGCAAAAACCTAAGCATGGGCGAGGTGACGATGAAGGCCGATGCTGTGACACTGAAGGGAACCACCGTAACCGCCATTCCGCCAAAGGTGGTGGTCAAAGCCGACACCTTTGTCTACAACAGTGCAGCCTACCGCACACCGGAAGGCTCTGTGGCCGAGGAGCTTGTAAAACGCATCCCGGGAGCCACCGTTGACGACGACGGCAACGTGACTATCAATGGCAAGAAGGTGAGCAAGGTAAAGATTGACGGCAAGGAATTCATGACCGGAGACACCAAGACGGCACTGAAGAACCTGCCCACCTCCGTCATCGACCGCATCAAGGCCTACGACGAGAAGAGCGACCTCTCGAGAGTCACCGGCATCGACGACGGCAATGAGCAGACGGTGCTCGACTTCAATCTCAAACGTGGCATGAACCATGGTCTCTTCTCCAATATCGACGCTGCCGCCGGCAATAAAGACCGCTACGCCCTGCGTGGCATGGGAGCCTGGTTCAAGGATAAAGTCAGAGTGATGGGATTCGGCAATCTGAACAACACCAACGACCGGGGATTCGGCGGACGCGGCGGACGTTTCGGTGGTGGACAAGACGGACTAACTACCAACAAGATGGGAGCACTGAACTTCAACTATGAGGACAAGGGCAAGCTCATCCTTGAGGGTAGCGTGAATGCCTCCCACCGCAACACCGACAAGCTAGCCAGAACCTCTGCACAGAACTTCCTCAGCGACATCGGCTCCTTCAACAACAGCCTCAGCCAGTCGTACGGGCGAAGCAACAACTTCGGCGCCCGCATGCGCCTGGAATGGACGCCCGACACCATGACCAACATCATGTTCCGTCCCCAGTTCAGCTATTCCAGCTCCGACTCGCGAGGCTGGAGCAACTCGGCCTCCTACAATGACGACCCTTACAACTACGTCAGCGACCCCCTCTCCAAATCTTCATTCGAAACCTTAGCCAAAGACAGCCTGATGGTGAATACCCGGAGCAATTCCAACATCGGCTACAGTGACAGCCGCCAGGTGGGCGGCATGCTCCAAATCAACCGTAAGCTGAACAGCATGGGGCGCAACGTCACGCTGCGCGCCGATGCCAGCTATTCTACCGGGCACAGCAAGAGCCTGTCGACCAGCAATGTCCACCTCTATCTATTAAAGGACGCACTGGGCAACGACTCCACCTATCAGACCAACCGCTTCAACCTCGCACCCACCAAGAACTGGAGCTATAGCCTGCAGACCACCTACAGCGAGCCGCTCTGGCGCGCCACCTTCCTGCAGTTCAGCTATCAGTTCAATTACAGCTTCTCCAAGAGCGACCGCTCCACCTACGACTTTTCCAACCTCGGCGAGGACTTCTTCGGCACTCTCTCACCCCTCTACCGGGGATGGGACAGCTACCTCAACCTCCTACCCCTCTCCTATGAGAGCTATCGCGACAAAGCCTTGAGCCGCTACTCGGAGTACAAGAACTACACTCACAACATAGAGCTGATGTTCCGCATGATAAGAAGCAAGTACACCTTCAATGCGGGCCTGCTCCTGCAGCCTCAGATGTCGAAATTCATTCAGCGCTATCAGGGACGGGATATTGACACGGTGCGCCATGTCTCCAACTTCTCGCCGACGCTCGACTTCCGCTACCGTTTCTCCAAGGTGAGCGACCTGCGCGTGAACTACCGCGGCAGCTCCTCGCAGCCGAGCATGAGCGACCTCGTCGACATCACCGACGACAGCGACCCGCTCAACATCACCAAGGGTAACCCAGGACTGAGACCCTCGTTCACCCATAACCTCCGCGCCTTCTACAACAACTATATACAAAGCCACTTCCAATTCATCAGGGCAAACCTCAACTACTCTCAGACTCGAAATGGCTTTACCCAGGCCGTGACCTACAATCGGGCTACCGGTGGGCGCACCACGCGCACGGAGAACGTGAACGGCAACTGGAACGCAGGCGGCGACTTCATCTACAATGCCTCCATCGACACGGCCGGAGTGTGGAACGTGAATACCTGGACCAACGTGAGCTACAACAACCTCGTGGGTTATCTCGACCTCAACCGCACCGGTGAGCTACAAAAGAACATCACCCACGACCTGAGCATCACCGAGCGGTTGGCAGCCAGCTACCGCAACAGCTGGTTTGAGCTGGAACTCGACGGGTCGGGCACTTTCCGCAATGCCACCAACAAGCTGCAGGCCCAAAACAACCTGCGCACCTGGCAGTTTGCCTACGGTGGCACTGCCATCCTCAACCTGCCCTGGGGCATGAGCCTGGCCAGCGACCTGCACGAGAACAGCCGGCGCGGATACAGCGACAACTCGATGAACACCAATGAGCTCATCTGGAACCTGCAGCTCTCACAGAGCTTCCTCAAGGGCAAGCCGCTCACGGTGTCGCTCCAGTTCCGCGACCTGCTCAACCAGCAGAGCACCTTCAGCCGCTCCATCACAGCCATGCAGCGCAGCGACACCGAGACCAACAGCATCAACAGCTATGCCATGCTCCACGTCATCTACAGAGTCAACCTCTTTGGCTCCAAAGAGATGCGCGACCGGATGCACGGTCCCGGCCCTGGAGGTTCCGGCGGAAGGGGTGGCAGAGGCGGATTCCGCGGTGGAAGACCACCTATGGGACCACCTCCAGGAGGAGGCTTCGGTGGCCCGAGATAACTCATCCAACCAACACAAAGAGGGGGGCTCTGCCCCCATTATATCATTATGCCAACCCAGCACAAAACTCACTATCAACACTTTCTGCTTCTACTGACAATTCTGTCCTTCGCCCTTCCACTCACCGCCCAGGAGACGCTGAGAGGCCGCTTGCTTGATGCCAAGAGCGGTGAGCCGATAGCCAAAGCTGCTGTGAGCCTGCTCTCGACCGACAGCACCTTCATCCGCGGCTCGCTCTCGACCGACAGCGGCAGCTTCAGCCTGCCCGCAGACAAGGGCGACTATATCGTGCGCATGTCCTGTCTGGGCTACAAGAACGAATATCGCCGCATCAGTGTGGGCAAGACCAAAACCGACCTCGGCACCATGAGGCTGGTGCAGGATGCCATCACGCTGGGCGAGACCGTCATCACAGCCCAGCTCCCCCCGATGACCGTCAAGGCCGACACCTTCATCTATAATGCCGACGCTTTCAAAGTGCCCGAAGGCTCCACACTCGAAGAGCTCGTGAAGCGCCTACCTGGAGCCAAAATCGACGACGACGGCACTATCACCATCAATGGCCGGAAGGTGAGCCGCGTGCTCCTCGACAACAGGGAGTTCGTGCGCGGCAACACCTCAGTGGCCATGAAGAACATACCCACCTACATTGTAGATAAAGTGAAGGCTTACGACAAGAAGAGCGACAGGTCACGGCTCACCGGCATTGATGACGGCAACGAGGAGACGGTGCTCGACTTCTCGGTGAAGAAACGATTCCGCAAAGGACTCTTCGCCAACAACACCTCGGCTATAGGTACACACGGGCGCTGGCAGGAAAACTTCTTCGGCTCACGTCTCTACGGCAAAATGCGCTACAACATCATGGGCGGAGGCAACAACACCACCAACCAGGGTCATAACATTGGAAAGAACATCGGGGCCACCATGAGCTACGAGGAACGCAACAAGCTCAAGGCCGACGCCAGTGTACGCTGGAATCACAACAACTCCGACAACCTCAGCCGCACCTCGGCCGAGAACTTCGTCAACCGCCGAGGAGCCTTCTCCAACCGTATCAACCACTCGAACGGCAGAAACGGGAACCTGAACCTCAGCGGCAATCTGGAATGGCATCCCGACACCGTGTCAGCCCTTTTCTTCCGTCAGAGTCTCTCGGGATCCTATTCGGACGGGCTCAACAATAACCGCAGCGCCACTTTCAACCAGGACCCCTACCTCACCACCGACGATCCGCTGAGCAAGCAATCTCTGGAGCAGTCCGCCGCCGACAGCATCACCGTGAATGCCCGTTCCAACAAGAGCAATTCCTACAGCCGCAACCGCTCGCTGAGTTCCAGCTTCGACTACCATCGCCGGCTCAGCAACCGAGGCCGCAACTTCTCCATCGGAGCCAATTTTGGCTGGAACAGCACCGAGAGCAAGAACCTCTCGGCCTCGCTCGTACACCTCTACCAGCTGAAAGACAGCCAGGGCAACGACTCCACTTACCAGACCAACCGCTTCTCACGCTCGCCTTCCCACGGACTCAACTACTCGTTCCGAGCCAGCTATACCGAGCCCTTGTGGGCCCACATCTTCGCGCAGGCCGACTACAGCTACAGCTACAGCCACAGCAAGCAGAGTCCGCACACCTACGACTTCGACGACCTCACCGAGCAGGAATACGAGTCCGTACTCAATGGCTACCGAGGCTGGGACGCCTACTTCGACCTGCTCAACTTTCCCCTCGACCACTATTACGACTCCGAGCTGAGCCGCTACTCCGAGCGCACCGTCAGAGGGCACAACATCAACCTGCAACTACGCTACGCCGGCAAGACGATCAACGCCACAGCCGGTCTCAACATCCGTCCGCAGCGCACTCACTTCTTGCAGGACTATCTGGGAGTGAGCGTCGACACCGTGCGCAACATTTGCAACATCACCCCTACGCTCAATCTCCGCTACCGCTATCGTTCGGCAGAAGGCAACCAGCGCAACGCCCACATCACCTATCGGGGCAATTCCACGGAGCCATCCATCACCAATCTGCTCGACATCACCGACAACACCAACCCACTGAACATCCGCAAAGGCAATCCGGGACTAAAACCCTCGTTCAGCCATAACCTCGGGCTCGACTTCTCCGACTTCCGCCGCCACCTGAACCGCACACTGGCCGGCCACCTCAATTTCAGCACTACCTCCAACAGCATCTCGACTATGGTGACCTATAACGAACGGACGGGAGGCAGCACCACACGGCCGGAGAACATCAACGGCAACTGGTCGATAGGAGGCGGAGCATGGTACAATCTGTCGCTCGACACACTCGGCACCTGGAACATCGGAACCAACACGGGACTCAGCTACTCACAGCACGTGGGCTACATCCGACTGTCGAAGAAGAAGCAGTCGGAAAAGAACTACGTGCGCACCACCGAGCTCAGCGAAGGCCTCAACCTTAGGTTCCACAAAGACTGGATTGACCTCAGCCTCAACGGCAACTTCAACTATCAGCACGCCCGCAACCAGCTTCAGCCCAAGAGCAACCTCGACACCTGGCGCTTCAGCTACGGCATGAACGCGCAGGTGGAAGCCCCGTGGGGCACAATGCTTTCCACCGACCTGCGCATGCACAGCCGCCGTGGGTTCAACGATGCGTCCATGAACACCAACGAACTCATTTGGAACGCACAAATATCGCAGGCCCTCCTCAAAGGGCGACGTCTCGTGGTTATGCTGAGGTTCAACGACATACTGGCCCAGCAGAGCAACTTCAGCCGCAACATCAATGCCACCTCACGCACCGACACCTGGACCAACGGCATCACCAGCTATGCCTTGCTGCGCGTCACCTACAGAATGAACCTCTTCGGCAACCGGCAGGCCCGCCGCGACATGCGCAACTCCATGCGGCAGGACGGACCGTCCGACAACGGCAGGCCGGCTCCGCCCATGCCCGGAGACCGACGCCCGGGTGGAGGAATGGACGGCAATCGACCTCCACATAGGGGATTCGGAGGATGAAGTCGCCCAGGCTCACAATCTGACATCTTCTACGCTGAGCCAACAGCTCCCTGCGGCTTCTCCCTTCCACCAGAAGCCACACAACTCTCAGCTGAAAGAAGCCGATATCAATACATCATGTAAGCAGGATTCCCCAGGACACCTCAGTAACAGATAGTTTTTTCAATCTCCAGTCTGCGCTCCTATCGTCGTAAAACCATTATTCCAAGGACTACTTCGCCGCTTACTGTCGGCTATGAAGGCAGCCCTCTGCAGTGGAGATATGAGATGAGATAGGGGAATATACCATGGCTCTTATTGAGGGAAAGCTGGGGATCTTATGGGGGAAAGCTATGGTCACTGCGGGGAAAAGCTGGGGGGTCTTGCGGGAAAAAGCTGGAATGCCTATATTGTAATGCTATAGAAAAAGATCGTTCGCTACGCAGCGAAACATCAAAAGCTACGAAGCGAACGATCGTTTGCCAGAAAGCAAAATCAACTGAGAATCGGGCTGTTCTGCTTGAGAATCTGCTCAATGATACCGGGGAAGTAGGCCATCTCAAGCTCATGCTCCTTGGCAGCAATAAGGTCCACGCTGTCGGTATCCGCCAAAGCCACCTTGCGCTGGGCAATTATCTCGCCGCCATCGCAGACGGCACTCACCCAATGCACCGTGAAGCCGGTCTCATGCTCCCCGGCCGCCTTAACAGCCTCATGTACGTGACGGCCATACATCCCTTTGCCTCCAAACTTGGGCAGCAAAGCCGGATGGATATTTATCATCCGGTGGTCGTAAGCACTGATGAGGAAGTCGGGAATCATCAGCAGGAAGCCGGCAAGCACAATGAAGTCGATGTGATGCTGTCTGAGCAGAGGCAACAACACCTCGGGGACAGCAAAGGCCGAACGACCGAGATGCACAGCTTCGACATCCAGCCGACGGGCTTTGTCCAGTACGGGCGCTTCAGCCTTATTGCAAACCACCAACTTCACACGTGCCAGCTCCGATGAAGCGAAGTAGCGTATGATGTTCTCACAATTGGTACCACTGCCAGAAGCGAATATAGCAAGGTTAATCATAGCAAGGTCTTTGATTTTATCGGGGTTATGGGTTATCGTCGCTATCGTCCCAGCCGTCATCATCGAAACCGAAGAGAGCAGGCTCAACGAAGGCATCCAGGGCCCTCCTTTCTTTCTTGGTGGGCCTTCCGGTGCCACGTGCCCGGTCGACGAAACCACTGATGCGGCTCATCTCCAACAGCTCGTACTGCTTGGGATCGGTCACATTCTCATAGACGTAAGGCAGAAGCTTGGCTCCCACGCGCTGCTCGATGCACGCCTTGACAAGGAAAGAATAAGTCACGGGGGGCTTCCTCACGTCAATGCGGTCGCCCACCTTGATGATGTGGCTGGGCTTCACATTGGCTCCGCCGATTTCCACCCGCCCATTCTTTATGGCATCTACGGCCACAGAGCGGGTTTTGAATATACGCGACGCCCACAGCCACTTGTCAATTCTTGCTGTAGGCTTCACCATGCCGGGGCGCAATTGGGCCGCCGACTGATTGCTGTTGTCGATTGCTGCCATATCGGAACAAAAATAACTAAGCCCAGCACCGAAGCAGTCACCCTTATGGGGCCATCACTTCTTGCCGAGCTTATTGAACTGATTCATTGTGTTGTCGATACCGCTGAGCACAAAGCTGCGGATAATCTCTGTCGCCGTGTCGATGGCTGGCTGGAGCTGCTTCATCTCCTCGTCGTCGTAGCGCCCCAGCACCCAGTTCACCTGAGCGCCCCGCGGAAAATCGTTGCCGATTCCCATGCGCAACCGGGAAAAGTTGGTGCCGATGAGCTGCTGGATGTGTCCCAGTCCATTGTGGCCGCCATTGCTGCCACTGGCCTTGAGCCTGAATGCGCCGAGAGGCAGGGCGATGTCGTCCGACACCACTAAGAGGTGCTCCTGAGGCACACGCTCCTTCTCGAGCCAATAGCGTACGGCATTACCACTGAGATTCATGAAGGTAGTAGGCTTGAGGAGTAGCACTTTACGCCCCTTAATCATGGTCTCAGCTACATATCCATACCGGCGGTCATCAAAAACAATATTGGACGCCTTAGCAAAAGCGTCCAATACCATAAATCCTGTATTGTGACGGGTGCCCTGGTATTCATCCCCAGGGTTACCCAGCCCACAAATCAAGTATTTCTCCATGCTGATTACTTAGCAGCGTCGGCAGCCGTGGCATCAGCAGCCGTGGCAGTGTCGTCGGCAGCAGCCTCTTCAGTGGTAGCCGATGAGTCAACAGCCTGGCGGGTCATCTTCACGGAGCAGACAACGACATTCTTGCTGGTAGTCAGCTCAATACCGTCGAAGTGGAGGTCGCCCACCTTGATGCTCTTGCCCAAACGAAGCTTGGTGACATCGATATCCAAATGCTCGGGGATATTCTGGTAAGGTGCCGTCACGTCAATCTTACGGATGGAGAGATTCATACGGCCACCATCGCGCACACCCTGAGCCAGACCATTGAGCTTCACGGGGATACCGATAGTAATGGGCTTCTGGTCGTTGACCTCAAGGAAGTCGACGTGGAGCAGTGCATCCGTTACGGGGTGGAACTGGAGTTCCTTGAGGATAGCGGTGTGATGCTCACCGTCGATATTGAGGTTGATGACGTAGATGTGAGGAGTGTAGACCAGCTTGCGGAGCTCGTTCATCGTACATGCAAATGCCATTGCAACGGGCTTTCCGTCAGCCTTTGCCTCTCCATAAAGGTTGCAAGGAACCAAGCCTTCCTTACGGAGGGCCTTTGAAGCTTTCTTTCCAAGGACTTCGCGCTTCTTACCTGAAACATTAATCTCTTTCATAATGTGTTACTCTAAATTAAGTTGATTAAACCATTAATGCCTTAATTCGCCATACACGATTAAACACCTCCCGGCCATGAATCCATCACCTGAGGCGATTTGCCGTATTGCTCAGAAAAGCAGTGCAAAATTACTGCTTTTTCTCGTACATACCAACCATATCTCACTTTTTCTTGAAATAAAGCCCGAATAATTTGGCCGTTCGCCCCAAAACATCTATTTTTGCAGGGTAAAACCACATAATCGAACATTAGAGAATGATTAATCGAGAACTCATTAGGATCAAGATTGTCCAGTTAACCTATGCTTACTATCAAAATGGCAGTAAGAACATAGACGCAGCGGAGAAAGAACTGTTATTCAGTCTCTCCAAGGCCTATGATTTATATAACTATTTGCTTTATCTCATCGTGGCCCTCTCTCGTGAGGAGCGCCACAGAGTGGAAGTTGCCGCCCAAAGGGCTGAACGCGAAGGCACAGAGCTACCATCACAGAAATTCGTCAACAACCGCTTTGCCATGCAGCTGGAAGAAAACAAGATGCTCAACGAATTTGTGGAGAGCCAGCACTTGTCGTGGAACGATGACATGGAATTCATTCGCAAGCTCTGCTCACAAATAGAGCAAAGTGCCACCTATAAGGACTATATGGCTTCCGACGACGACAACTATGAGGCCGATCGTGAGGTGTGGCGCAAGCTTTACCGCCAGCTCATCCAAGACAATGAGGAACTCGACAGCATCCTGGAGGAAAAGAACCTCTATTGGAACGACGACAAAGAAGTGGTCGACACCTTTGTGCTCAAGACAATCAAGCGATTCGACCCCAAGAACAAGTCGAACCAGGAACTGCTGCCTGAATACAAAGATGAAGAGGACCGCGACTTCGCTCGCAAGCTCTTCCGCGCCACTATCCTCAATGCCGAGACCTATCAGCACTACATGAGTGAGACGAGCCGCAACTGGGACTTCTCGCGCCTGGCCTACATGGACGTGGTCATCATGCAGATAGCCATCGCCGAAATGGTAACCTTCCCCAATATCCCCGTACAGGTGACCATCAATGAATTTGTGGAGCTCGCCAAGCTCTACAGCACCCCGAAAAGCGGTGGCTATATCAATGGCATGCTCGACGCCATCGCGCGCTATCTCATCCGTACGCACAAAATAATGAAGAATATGGAAGAGAGACACAATACTGCACGCAAGGTGGAAGAAGACGACGTTGAGAATGAGCCCGACGACCAACCCACCGAGAATGAATAAGGAAACAGCTTAATATAAACTCAACAACACATTATTAGTCCAATATGATTAACTTATTTTTGGCAGCACAACAGGCAGGAGGCGGAAGCATGATGCCCTTCCTGATTATGATGATAGCTATCTTTGCCATCATGTGGTTCACCATGATACGTCCTCAACAGAAAAGGCAAAAGGTTATCCGCACCTTCCAGAACAGCTTGAAAGAGGGTACTCCCGTAGTCACCGGTGGTGGCATCTATGGCAGCGTCAAGCGCATTGATCCCACCAGCAACAAGGTGGATGTGGAGATAGCCCGCGGCGTGGTCATCACCGTTGACAAGAATTATCTCTTTGCCGATTCTGCCCAGCAGTTGCAAAACCGTTAATGGGACATCGGCCTGGCATAACAGCAACATTCAGGAACTTCTTGTTGGGAAACAGCAACAAGCAGTTCCTGGTTTTTTTGTTCTTCCTCCTACTCAGTGGGGCGTTCTGGCTCTTCAATGCGCTCAACGACACCTACGAGGTGGAAGTCAGTGTGCCCGTGCGCCTGGTGAAGGTGCCACGCAACGTGGTCGTCACCGCCGACCCTACCGACACGGTGAAAGTCACCGTGCGTGATAGTGGCTTTGCACTCTTACCTTATTTATATGGGCATCGATTCGGCACATTGACCATTGACTTTAGCATCTATGCCAACAGAGAAACAGAGACGGGCTACATGCCCCTGGCGGACATGCAGAAACAACTGCTTGCACGCATGATGAGCTCATCGAAGCTCACATCCATAAAGCCCACAGCCTTGGGATTCTCCTTCAACTACGGGTTATCGAAATCGGTGCCTGTCAGAGTGGCAGGCACCATAAGGCCGGCCAAGAGCTACTCTCTCTCTATGGTGAAGTTCAGCCCCGACCGCATAACCATATATGCCAGCAAACGTCTGCTCGACAGCATCTCGTACATTTCTACCGAGGCACTCAACATTACGAATTTCAGCGATACCGTTTCGCGCACCATCACCTTGAAGAAAATCCACGGAGTGAAGTGTGTGCCGGCAAAAGTTCATATGACGCTTTACCCCGACATCCTTACCGAAGAAAGTTTCGACATACCAATTAAGGCCATCAACATGCCTCAGGGAAAAGTGCTCCGGACCTTCCCCTCCCATATGAAAGTCCACTTCGTGGTGGGAGCAAAGCTCTTTCGCAGTGTCAGGCCGGAGCAATTCTCGGTGACAGTCGACTACAATGAACTCATGGCTCATCCCTCTGACAAATGCACTCCAACAGTGTCGGCCTATCCTCACAATGTCAGTAGTGTGAAGATAGAGAATACCCAAGTGGACTACCTCATCGAGCAACAGTAAGGAGAATGAAGATGAGAATAGCGATTACAGGCGGCATAGGCTCCGGGAAAAGCTTCTTTTGCAAGCTGTTGGAACGAAGAGGCATTAAAGTGTACGACTGCGACAAGGCTGCTAAGCTGCTCCTGGCTAACGACAAGGCATTGCAGGAGGAGCTGGCGAAGGCGGTCGGAGAGAGCTGCTTTGCCGACGGCATCTTGCAGAAGCGGGTGCTCGCGCAGTTCATCCTGAGCTCGCAGGCCAACAAGCAACTCATCGACTCCATCGTACATCCGGCTGTGGCCCGCGATTTCCTTCACTCCGATTACCAGTGGCTAGAGAGTGCCATACTCTTTGAGAGTGGATTCATTCACCGAATAGATTTCGATTTCGTCATCGGCATTGCCTCACCGCTCAATGTCCGCATAGAACGCATCATGAAGCGTGACGGTATATCCCGAGAAAAAGCCCAGCAGTGGATTGACTGTCAATGGCCGCAGGATAAAGTTATGGCTCTGTGCAATGCCGTTATTGAGAACGACGGTCGGCATAACCTTGAGTACGAAGCCGACAAACTCCTTCGGCATATCGCCCTCACAACTAAAGAATAAACATCACTAAACATATAACAAAGGAATGGAAACAATACTATCTATCGCCGGAAAGCCAGGGCTCTACAGGCTCATATCCCGCGGAAACAGAAACTTAATCGTAGAATCACTCGACGACACGAAACGCCGTATGCCGGTATTTGCCACCGACAGGGTGACAAGCCTGGCCGATATTGCCATGTACACCCAAGGCGACGACGTACCTCTTTGGAAGGTACTCAAAGGAGTCGCCGACAAGGAAGGGAATAAAAAGGCTTCTATCAACTTCCGCAAAACCTCGGGCAAAGAGCTGCGCGAATACTTTGCCCAGGTGCTGCCCGATTACGACGAAGAGCGTGTGCACGACAGTGATATTCGCAAACTCCTCCAGTGGTACGACATCCTCATCGGCTGTGGTATCAGCGACTTCGAGAAAGAGCTGAAGCCCACTGAAGGCGACAATATTGATAACCGTACAGAAACAGCAGACACACAAGATTAACCTTCAAACACCGACAACCCTGTCAGTCAGCACCGACAACCTGTCACTGCAAGAGCATTGGTACACTCATTGCTCAGTACATAACAGACAAGAAGATAGGTGTTTTGATTATATAGATTTTGTGTGATTGTTTTGTAGACTATGCATCGAATGCGTGAGCATTCGATGCTTTTTTATTTTGTCCAATCCCTAAGCCACCTGGACAGCGGCTAAGAAACTTAGCCGAAGTTACAGAAAAGAAATACTCACCATCCCTTTCTCAATCCGGACATTTACACTATCTTTGCACTAAAAAGCTACATTATGCTACTCAACATCCTGTTCATCGTTCTTGGCATCGTCTTGGTGTTATGGGGAGCTGACAAGCTCACCGACGGCGCAGTGGGGCTTGCCCAGCGCTTTCATGTCCCCCAGCTCATTATTGGTCTGACCATAGTGGCCATGGGCACCTCTATGCCAGAGTTCTGCGTGAGCCTTGTCAGTGCGCTCAAGGGAACGCCCGACCTGGCAGTCGGCAATATCGTGGGAAGCAACTCCTTCAACACACTCATGATTGTGGGAATAGCAGCCCTGGTGACCCCCATTGCGATAACCCATGAGACCGTAAAACGCGATTTGCCCTTTGCCATCATCGCTTCAGCGCTGCTCTTCATGATGTGCACCGACCAAGTCATCTCGCGCTGGGATGCGCTTGTACTCTTCGTCTTGTTCATTATTTTCATGGTCTTCACCCTCAGAAGTGCCAAGCAGCATAAGACAGCCGATGATGAGTCGAAATCGGAGCCGATAAGCCCTTGGAAGGCTGTCTTCTTCATCCTTTTGGGTCTGTCCTGCCTTATTGGAGGCAGTGAACTGTTTGTCAGCGGTGCTCAATATGTAGCTCACAGCCTCGGTGTAAGCGACGCCGTAATCGGTCTGACTATTGTGGCCTGCGGCACCTCACTGCCCGAGCTGGCCACAAGCGTAGTGGCAGCGCGCGGAGGCAACAGTGGTATTGCTATAGGGAACGTAGTAGGGAGCAATGTGTTCAACATTCTGATGATTCTCGGCATCACGGGGCTCATCACTCCAATGCACATCCAGGGCATCACGAACATCGACCTCACCGTGATGGTTGTTTCCATTATCCTTCTGTGGCTTTTCAGCTATACAAATCTTCGTATAGAGCGCTGGGAAGGAGGCGTGCTGACCCTCTCCTTCCTTGTTTATATAAGCTATCTGGTGGTCAACGCAGCCTGATTCCTCCCTTTGTCAACGATTGCCGACAGTGATGCTATTATCAGCTCAACTATCGGCAATCGGACGTTCAAGAGAGTTGCCTCACTGCAGCGTAAAGCTGAGTAAGCGCCTGCTCCAGTTCAGCGCGTGGGCATCCCACATTCAACCGCATAAAACCATCACCCCCGGGACCGAACATCTTGCCGTCGTTCAAGGCAAGGTGCGCTTTGTTGACGAATAAGTCGACAAGCTCATCGTGGCTGAGATTCAAATCCCTGCAATTGAGCCACACCAGGAAACTTGCCTGTGGGCGCAGCGGGCGCACCGCAGGAATATGCTCACGACAGAAGTTCTCCGTGAACATCACATTACCTTCGATGTATTTCACCAGTTCCTTCCTCCATGCTTCACCCTGCTGGTAAGCCGCCATTGTGGCAATAGGAGCAAAGATGTCGGGTGACGAGATTTCATTGGCATCGAGCCAGCCAAAGAAAGTCTTGCGCAAGTCCTCATTGGGGATAACAGTATATGAGCTCACAATCCCGGCTATATTGAAGGTCTTGCTCGGAGCCTGGAAGGTGATGCTGATGTCACGCGCCTGCTCCGACACTGAGGCAAAGGGAATATGCTTGTGCCCGAAGAGGGCCATATCGCAATGAATCTCATCAGAGATGACGATGAGATGGTGCTGCTGGCAAAACTCTGCCAGCCGGATTAACGTAGCCCTATCCCACTCTATTCCTGCAGGATTATGAGGGTTGCACAGGATAAGCAACTTGCAGTGCTCATCGCATATGAGGGCAAGCTGTTCAAAGTCGATGCTATAGCTGCCATCATCGTGCCTAATGAGGGGATTCCAAACCACCTGTCGTTTGTTGCCACGCGGAGTAAGGAAGAAAGGATGATAGACTGGGGGCATCACGATAACCTTGTCACCGGGCTGAGTGAACACATTAACCACAAGGCCAATGCCCTTCACTATACCTGGGATAAAGCGCATCCACTGCTCCTCCACCTTCCATTGATGATGCTCCTCTATCCATCGGGACACCACCTTCCAATAGTCGGGTGGCACCACAGTATAACCAAACACAGGATGTTCCAGACGCTTCTTCATCGCCTCAATGATGAAGGGAGGAGTGGCGAAATCCATGTCGGCCACCCAAAGAGGCAACAAGTCGGTTCGCCCAAAGAGCTTCTGTAAGCCCTCATACTTCACGCAGCCAGAGTCGCGTCGGTCGATTATCTCATCGAAATTCCACATATATTAACAGCACTGAGTACTAATACCACTGAACAGCATTACTATAGCCGCTCCGTTTGTCGTATTTCAAGGCATCGGTCAGCGTCGAGGCGTTGCAGCGGAACGAGAAGTTGTAGCTGGTGTAGGGTGCCAGCACCACCTGACAACTCATGTTGAAGCAATGGAGATCGCGTTGAAGCGAGGCCGTGGTCATACTGACATCATGGTTCTCGAAGTCATAGCCCGAGGAGAAACTGATGTTCCATCCATCACTGATACGCACGTTGCCACTGAAGTTGAGAGTCTGGGTGAACTTATAAGGATAGCGCATGGTACGCTTATTGAACTTGCTCTCCACGCGGTTCTCACTCATTGTAACGCCATAGCCGACAGTCAGCGACCACGGCATAGAAAACTTCATGTAGCCATCGTCATCGGTCTCAGCCTTACCGCTTCCGGACCTCTTGCGTGCTCCGTGCTGTCCCTCAGCCATAACGTCGTCGACATTACTGTTGATGTCGGTATCGATGCCCTCGTCATCGTTCTTTTTCTTCTTTTGCTCAGTCTCGTCATCGCTGCCCCCGCCAAACCACTTCTTGAGCTTTTCCGGAGTAAGCGTAAAGGAGAGGTTCTGCGACATGCCCTGGAAACGTCCGAAACGGCCTTTTCCCCACTCGGTATGCGTTCCCACATAGGGATGTCCATTGGCATCAAGCTCATAGGCATAGGTGGCAAAGACCGCATTCATATTGAAGGTGTAGTTCTTCCACCACTTCAGGCGGATGTTCATGCTCAAGTCGCTCCAAGGACGCTCCTTGGCTGCCATATTGTACGACATGTTGAGCGCCAGCTGATCGATGAGACTAATCTTCTTGAATCCTGTGGAATCCTTGTCGCTCCTCACCTTCATCTCCAGGTTGTTGTCGAGTCCGAAGGAGATGCTTCCAGTCCGGCCCTTTCCAGGCACACTGAACAGTTGGTCCTGGTAAGGTGAGTATTCCACCAGCGACACATTGCCCTGGGCGTCGGTCTTCTGATAAGTCTTATAGTAGCCATAGCGGCTCGAACCGAAGTCGGGCGCATAGCTGAACTGTACCTGAGGCGTAATGACATGGCGTATAGCCGAGATCTTGTCGCCAAAGATCTTGCGGTTGGGCACCCAGAAACCATAGAGCTTGGTAGAAAGACCTACCGACATATTCCAGTTATAGACGTTGTGGAAGCCATACGTAGTGTCGGCCACTTCAGTCTGCGACGCCCTATCCCAAGAGCGAGTCACCTTGTTGGTGTACATTCTGTCGGTGAAGTTGAACGAAGGGCTTACATTCAGCACGTCGAAGAGGGTGAAGCTGCCGCTCACAGGGATGTTGTGTTGGAATCCGTTACGCCAGTCCTTGATGAGATTGGAATGCATGAGTTTGTCCTCCTTGGTGTTGATGGAGTTGGAGAACTGTCCGGTGTAGCTGAGTGAAATCTTCTCATACCACCGCTCATTGCCCGCTGCATGCTTGCGCTTGAAGGGATAGAAGCGGGCGATACTGATATTGAGGTCGGGCAGCGTCATGGCGATGGAAGAGTCGCGCATGTTCTGGGTCAAGTTGGCCGTACCGCTTAGCGACATGCCGATGCTCGAGAAGGTAGTACTCCAGCTCACAGAAGAGGTACGGGTACTTTGGGTGCGCGACTGAGGGTTGTACATGCTCGTGAGGTTATTGCGCTCGTAGCTTGAAGTCGCGAAGTTCACGCTGGCTGAGAGCGAGCTGTAAGGACTGGCCTTGGCATCCTGCCGGTGGGCCCACTGCACCTTAAAACTCGTCTGCTCGGCAAAGTCGGGCATCCCCTTGTCACCCGTCTTGGTATCCTGATAGCTGAAGAGGAAACTACCGGAGTAGCGGTAGCGCTTACGATAATTGCTGGCCACCGATACTCCCCATGATCCCTTGGTGTAGATTTCGCCCAACACCTTCAGGTCCCACAGGTCGCTGATAGCAAAATAGTAGCCTCCGTCACGAAGATAGAAACCACGGCTCTGCTCGTCGCCATAGGTGGGCATAATGAAGCCCGAGGAATAGCTCTTGGTGAAGGGAAAGAAGCCATAAGGTATGGCCAGGGGCAGTGGCACATCGGCCACCACGAGGTAGGCGGGGCCGAAGACGACATCCTTGCCCGGACGCACCTTAGCCCGGGAAAGCGCAATATAGAAGTCGGGGTCAGGGGCATCGCAGGTGGTGTAGCGTCCATGCTGCATATAGATGACGCCCGAGGAGTCACGCTTCGAGAGCTGACTGCGCATGAAGCCTTCCTGCTGCTTGGTGTAAGCATTACTGATGAGACCCTTCTTGGTCTTGAAGTTGAAGGCCATGGTGTCGCTCTCGTATTCATCCGACCCCATCTTGAAAACCGGTGTCCCCTCAGGTTTCTTTGAAGTGGAGTCTTTCAGAGCCCCCGTAGCATGAACAAGACTGCTATCGAGATTCATGGCGATGCGCTCACTGGTGATGTCCATGTTCTGATACTTCACATTGGAGTGCCCATAGAGGTAGACCTGCTTATGGGCGGCGTCGTAGACCATGGAGTCCTGAGCCTGATATTGCACGGGGGATTCCAGTCCGTTTTTCTTCTTCCTATTGAGGGAGTCGAGACGGACAGAGTCGTCGACAGCCTTATTGTGGTGGTAGATGGCCAACTGCAGCGAGTCCATCTTCGTGGTGTCGGTCTGATGCTGCAGCGCCGTATCGCGTGCGGCACTGTCGGTCACGGCCTGCTCCACCTTAGCCTTCGGCTTCTTTCTCTTGCCGAAGACGGGCATACGATTATCGGCCATCACCATAATGACAGCAAGAAGAAAAAGCGCTATGACCGTTTGGCTCCTCATTGGGATACAAAATTACTCAATAAATAGGTAATGGCTCTCACTATACCGCATTTTAACTCTTTCGCCCACCCACTTCGCGTCTCTGCGGCACTGATAACCGGCTATTGCACTGCCACACTCCGTCGCATCACGCAAAGAGTCGTGCCCACTGACGAAAGCGCTCCACTCCTTCTTCTCCGAACCGGGCGAGGCTCTTTTCGGCCTGCTCCACGGTGCGCTGACGGTCGAGGTGCGTCTTCGAGAAAAACTTGTCGGCATAGCAGATGAGCTTCTCTTCCAGCGTTTCGGGCAGATAATCTTGATGCGGCAGGGGCAGGTCCTGCCGGAGAATCTCTTTCAAGGTGATGCCGGCTCCGGTATGGCGCTCGCAGACGCGCGCATGGCGAGGCCATCCCTCAGCGCGAAGCATCTCGGCTCCTATCACGCCGTGGCAGATATAAGGCGCCGTGCCGTGGCATTCGATGCCGGGCGCGTCGCAGCGGACGATGCCTACATCATGAAGCATGGCGGCTTCCTCCACAAAGTCGGAGTCGATGTTGAGCTCGGGGTGACGTTTAGCGATGTCCAGGGCCAGGTTGGCCACCGAACGGCTGTGTGTCAGGAGGATATGCTTTAGGGCATTGTCCTCGGGGTAGTACTTATCAATGATGCACTTGTAATCCATATCTCAAATGAATCACCGCTCCGCACAAAAGGAACTTGTGCCGGCAGGGATGATGAGTGGTCACTTGAATAGAAAAGAGTCCGGAGCCGGAAGCTGCAACACTTCAGCGGCAAGCCGCTCAGCACCTGTCATCTGCCACGAAGCACCGTGACCCTTGCTCACAGCAGACGTCAATACGAGAAGAGCTCTCCACCGGCTGATGCCGGGAAGAGCTCCACAGACTGCGATTAATCCTTCTTCTCTCTCTCGATATAGGCTATCACAGTACCTTTCTGCACTTTGCTGCCTTGATGTGCATTGATTTCAACGAGCTTTCCGCCCAAGTCGGCAGCCACGGCCACGAATTCGCCCCAAGGAGCCTGGATGTAGCAGAACGTGTCGCCTTCCTTGTATTCCTTACCGATGAAGGGTTCCACTGCGGGCGCAGCCTCGCCGTCGCCCTGGAATTCCCAGAACACCTGTCCCTTGACCGGGGCTACGATAGCATCGGCCTTGGCATGCTTGAACTCAGCGAGCTGCTCGGGAGTGAGCTTGGAGCCCATGCGGGCGTCCTTGGCCTTCTGCAGGTCGGCCAGGAAGTTCTTCTTGGCCTGTCCGCTCTTATAGTTGCGGTACTGCTCGGGGTGCATAGCCAACTCGAAGAGCTCTTCGTCATCCTGGCCGTAATCCCAGCCATTCTCGTCCATCTCCTTGCGGAATTCGGGCAGCTTGTTCTCCAGCAGCGTGTGCGGGTCAACGGTGGTGAACTCGCGTCCCTGCTGTTTGGCCAGCTCTACGAGCTCGGGAGCAATCTCACCAGGCACCTTACCGCTCTTGCCCAAAATCATGCCCCACATGGCATCGTCCATATAGACATAGCGACCCTTGCCCTGCTCCATAGAGAGCAGATTCATCAGGGCGATGTTCTTGGTGTACTGCGAGAAAGGTGTCACCAGTGGTGGATAGCCCACGCGAGGCCACACATAGGCCACCTCGTCGAAGAGTTTGATGAGCAGGTCGTCAACACTGAGCTCGGGCTCACCCTTCTTCTTGCGGATGTTATTGATGGTGGTGCGGATGCCGCCAAGATCGCTCATCATGGACCCCATCATGCCGCCGGGCAGTCCGCAGGTGAGCAGCAGTGAGCTCATGAACTTGTTCTGCGGATTGATGAAGTAGCCCAGCCACTCGTCGATGAATTCCTGGGTCAAGGCACGCGCCTTCATATAGGCATCCATATTGATGTCGGGCACGTCGAAGCCGGCATGCCTGAGCATGCTCTGAACGGAAATCACGTCGGGGTGCACCTTGCCCCACGACAGCGGTTCGATGGCGGTGTCGATGATGTCGGCTCCATTCTCGCAGACTTCGAGCACCGATGCCATAGAAAGACCGGGGCCGGAGTGGCCGTGATATTCGATGATGATGTCAGGATGCTTCTCCTTGATGCGCTTAGTGAGCTGGCCCAGGAAGGCGGGCTGGCCGATGCCGGCCATGTCCTTCAGACAGATTTCCTCGGCGCCGGCAGCAATCTCCTCATCAGCCAGCTTGCTGTAATAATCGAGAGTGTGAACGGGAGATGTAGTGATGCAGAGTGTGCCCTGGGCGGTCATGCCGGCCTCTTTGGCCCACTTGATGGAAGGAGCAATATTGCGGATGTCGTTGAGTCCGTCGAAGATACGGGTGATATCGGTGCCCTGGGCCTTCTTCACGCGGTACATCATCTGCCTCACGTCGTCGGGCACGGGATACATCCTAAGGGCATTGAGACCACGGTCAAGCATGTGCGTCTTGATGCCCACCTCATTGAATGGCTTGCAGAAGGCGCGGACTGCCTCATTGGGGTTCTCACCTGCCAGGAGGTTCACTTGCTCGAAGGCTCCGCCGTTGGTTTCCACACGTGCAAAGCAACCCATGTCAATGATGACGGGGGCTATGCGGGCGAGCTGGTCCTTGCGTGGCTGAAACTTGCCTGAGCTCTGCCACATGTCTCTATAAAGGAGACTGAATTGGATTTTCTTCTTCATATCTGTTTGTATTCTTGTTGCTTGATGTAATGCTACTGAATAGTAGCGAATGCAAAAGTAACGAAATTTATCCGAACAGCCCATAAACGCGAGCTTTTTTTATTATTTATAACGCTCTCTCCCATCTGTCTGCGTCGCAAAACCTTCGTACCGCCTCTACTCGCACCCCGTCACCTTCGTCTTTACACATCAATCAATTACAATTTTCTTTGGGAAGTTTGGGGTAACGCGTTGACGAAGCTGGGAGGACCGTTTTTGATGTTTCTTAGACTTCACTTCCTTGCTCCCCACCCGCTATCTCAAGTGCCGGCAGCTCCGACCTGCAATGGTAGGCCCCGCTGAGCGTTTCGTTCATGGGGTCAGCATGCTTACGGCATATGGCGTACATGTCTCCGCCAATTGGCGTACATAGCTCCGCCTTTTGGCGTAGATGTCTCCGCCAATTGGCGTAACGTCCGGGGTCCTTAGTGCACGGCGTTCCGACGATGCTGTTTTTTAACAGATGACAGAAAAGCAGTGTAAGGTTATGATAATGAAGTATGATAGAGGCCAACACCACGCTAACGCGTGCCGACATGAGGGCGAGGCTGTCTGTGGTGGCCGAGTACGTGGAGAGCCCGCTTACCACTGAAAACATCCTGTGCCCCCGCATCCCGCTGAAGGTCATGCACTACTGCTCCGATAGGCTCAGCTTTGTCATTCCCCGTCCCAGCATTCCTTTTTCCGGGGGGGGCGCTACGCTTGCCAACAAGGCCGGGTAAC
>ONMG01000155.1 GCA_900318855.1 uncultured Prevotella sp. | reverse complement strand
GTATTCAATATTGAGTCGCAAGCTCCCTACGGCTATCGGCTGGAAGGTGGCAATGCCAACTGGAAGAAACTTGTCGAACTGAAAGATAAACCTTTCGGCAAGGACGACTTTAGGTTCACCTCTCAGGTGGTATATACGATATTTGCCGACGGCAGCATCGAGAGCCAAAGTGCCATCAACAGTAATAAGCCGTCGCTCACCCTGGCTAAGCTCGGTTACACCCTAAAGGTGAGCCACCGTCTGGACAAACTGAGCTACTACGGCAGGGGCCCTGTGGACAATTATCCTGACCGTAAGACCGGACAGATGATGGGGCTCTACAAACAGACCGACGTTGCTAAAGAGTTCGTGCCCTTCCCCAAGCCTCAGGACACAGGCAACCACCAGGATACACGCTGGGTGGCGCTGACCGATGCTAACGGCAATGGAGCCATTTTTGTGGCCAAGGACAAAATGAGCTTCTCGGCTCTTCCCTGGTCGGACAACGCCCTCGCCATGGCCAATCATCCCTATGAGCTCGGAAAGAGCGACACCACCTTTCTCCATCTCGATATAGCCATCACCGGGCTCGGTGGCAACAGCTGCGGACAAGGCGGTCCACTGAACAAGGACCGCGTAATGGCAACGCCCCACACTTTCGGCTTCGTCATCCGCCCCATCAGCAATGACCATGACGAGGCACTCATCAGTTCGACCAATGTGAGTCTGGCCGGTGTTGCTCCCCTCACCATCAGCCGTGACGCCGATGGTAAAGTGACGATCACCTCCAATGGGGCGCAGCATGAGATCTATTACAGAGTTGGCAGCAAGAAAGCGTTAAAATACACAGGCTCATTTGATTTGCGCAATGGTGGCACAGTGAAAGCCTGGACCAAGGACTGTGAATGGCTTATAGCTCAGGAACAATTCTCACGCATTGAGTCGATTCCCCTGACGGTAGTTTATGCTTCGAGCATAGAGAACGGCGAGGGTGACGCTACACATCTTGTGGACGGCAATCCTTCTACCTACTGGCACACGATGTATTCGGTGACGGTGGCAAACTATCCTCACTGGGTAGATTTCGACTGCGGCGCCGTGAAGACCATTAAAGGCTTCACCTATCTGCCACGTCAGGACAGCCCCAACGGCAACATCAAGGCTTACCGCATACAGGTGAGCAACGACGGAAAGAACTGGGGGGCGCCTGTGGCCGAAGGAGCATTCGAAAACAACCGTAAGGAAAAGACGATCAGTCTCACCACTCCCGTAAAAGCCCGTTATGTGAGATTTACTGCACTCAGCGAGCAGACCGGTCAAGACTTCGCTACGGGTGCGGAGTTCAAGGTGCTGGAGAAATAAAGCGTTCGAGGAGCAATCAAATAATTGAGAAAGGGGTAAGCACTTCAAATCAAGTGCTTACCCCTTTTACCATGTTAGGACAGTTACTCAAAGACTCTTCTTCGTTGGCCGAGGCTATACTCACACTGAAAGAGAGACAGCACCGACCCATCGGTTACCCACTATGACATACCTGCCACTGCCCCTATAACATCATCAGTACAGGTGAGGAAATGCTATATCAGCAGGTGTACCGGCATACCAAGCCAAGGCCATGATCTGATTGAACGAAACGGTGGTGCCACCCTCAAAAGCCGACCAGAATAGCTATAATAAGGGAGAGCAAGTAAAAGCTTGTTATTGGGAATGATGCAGACCACTCAATCACAATCATACGCACAATATTAGAGCGGCAACACGTTGGCCAATGCCAAAAAAGAAAATAAGTGTCTGCGCAAAGCCGACTACACAGTAGGAGAGCTTAATGGATTATTAGTCTTCGACGTCTTCCTTGAACTTCAGAACCAACTGACGTGACGCCTCACTATGTCTGCGCAGCCGATAATAGCCTCGCACCTCAGCATGTTCAACAGCCGAATGACTGTTGGATGACTTCCGACGCAGGAAACGTCGGCAATAGTCATAGACCTCATCATAACTCACTGGGTCGAAGAAGGTATTAGAAGCATTGAAAACTGCACGCGCAATAGTCTTCACGCGCAGACCACGAGGCCCGGCGAACACAAGCAGACGGTAGATTTCAGTGTCGTAACTCAATGCCTTGACGTTAAATGAAATAAAAAGAGCTGCAACAATACTTACCCTGCCGCAGCCCTTGATTATGCCTCTAAGGTGTTATCTTTATGCAAGCGTGATGAGTGCGTTCTCATCCTTCACCTTGCCCTCTTTAAAGAGCCAGCCAATGCCTAAATAGGCTTCCTCGGTGGAAATATTAGCTGCCTTAGCAATGTCTGCAACACTCAGAGCTTTGCCAGCTGCTGCAAGAGCCTGGTATACGTCACCTGCACGGAAACCTACACTCTCTGAGTTGATAACCACTTCTGTTTTCTTAGCTGCGCTTCTCTTCGGAGCGGCTACGGCTGCAACTGCCTTCTTCGGAGCTGCAACCCTTCTTGTTGCTTTCTTTTCTGCCATAATCTAGTAAATTAACTATTATACTCTCGTACTTTAGAGTTGATCTATTGTTACCTTTGCAAAAGTACTGCTTTAGTTTGTAGATTTGCAGGTTTATGGCAAAAAATATAACACTGCGGGGCGCTTAAAATAGCCCCTGCAGTGTTTTCTTGACTTATATCAATGCTGTTTAGAAGTCCGATTGACTCATGTCAACCTTAAGATGCAGTTCTTCAAGCTGTTTTGGCTCCAACTCAGAAGGTGCGCCCAACATGACATCTCGTCCGGAATTATTCTTCGGGAATGCTATGCAATCACGAATACTGTCGAGACCTGCAAGGATGCTCACAAAGCGGTCTAATCCGAAAGCCAGACCTGCGTGAGGCGGTGCTCCATATTTAAAGGCATTCATCAGGAAACCGAACTGAGCCTCAGCGCGCTCCGGTGTAAAGCCCAACACCTCGAACATCTTCTCCTGAAGATTCGTATCATGTATTCGCAGACTTCCACCACCCACTTCAATACCATTGCAAACAAAGTCGTAAGCCTTGGCACGAACAAGTTCCGGATGTTCGTCAAGCAGGGGAATATCATCTGGATTCGGCATTGTAAAAGGATGATGAGTGGCCATAAGACGTTGCTCCTCATCACTCCATTCAAAGAGCGGGAAGTCAATTATCCAAAGACACTTGAATACATTCTTGTCCCTCAGTCCAAGCCTGTCACCCATTTCGAGACGAAGTGAACAAAGCTGAACACGAGTCTTATTGGCATTCTGCCCACAGAGGATAAGCACCAAATCACCATCTTTAGCCTGACAGCGCTCCTTCACAGCCTGTAACTGTTCGGCGGTATAATACTTATCCACGGAACTTTTGACACTGCCGTCAGCATTGTACTTGATGTAAGCAAGCCCCTTCGCTCCTATCTGTGGCTTTCTGACAAACTCTGTCAGCGCATCAAGCTGCTTGCGGCTATAGTTGGCACAGCCTGGCACACAGATGGCACCGATATATTCTGCCTCATTGAACACGGAGAAGGAACCTGTTCCTTTCAGTAAGTCTTGAAGTTCAACAAATTCCATCCCGAAGCGCAAATCCGGCTTATCGCTGCCAAAACGCCGCATTGCTTCCTTCCAAGTCATCTGCTGCAATTTGGGTAGTTCAACGCCCCGAATCTCCTTGAAAAGCATCCGGCACATATCCTCAAAGAGATTGATAACATCATCCTGATCCACAAAGCTCATCTCGCAGTCTACCTGAGTGAACTCAGGCTGACGGTCAGCCCTCAAATCCTCATCGCGGAAACATTTCACAATCTGAAAATACCTGTCGAAACCAGCAACCATAAGCAGCTGCTTGAGTGTTTGAGGACTTTGAGGAAGCGCATAGAACTGCCCTGGATTCATACGACTGGGCACCACAAAGTCGCGTGCACCCTCTGGGGTTGACCCAATAAGGAATGGAGTCTCAACCTCAATAAACTGTTTGGAATCAAGAAAATTACGGATAAGAATCGTCATGCGGTGCCTTAGCTCGAGATTCTTTCTAACTACAGGCCTGCGCAAGTCAAGGTAGCGGTATCTCATTCTCAGATCATCACCGCCATCTGTATTATCCTCAATGGTAAAAGGCGGAGTAAGCGATGGACTAAGCACCCGAAGTTCAGAAGCCAGAATTTCGATGTCACCCGTTGGCATCTTCGGATTCTTGCTCTGCCGCTCGCAAACCTTTCCCTTAACCTGGACACAGAACTCACGGCCCAATCGGTTGGCTGCATCACACAATTCAGCATTATCGGATTCATCAAAAACCAACTGGGTAATCCCATACCGGTCGCGCAGATCTACGAATGTCATTCCTCCCATTTTGCGCGTCCTCTGCACCCATCCGGCAAGAGTAACCTCCTTGCCACAATCAGAGAGTCTTAACTCTCCACACGTATTAGTCCTATACATTATATATATATTTGTATCTTAGTCTGTGTAAACACGGCGGCAAAAGTAAATAAAATAAGTGAGAAAAGCAAGAACACAGCCACAGAATTGAGGAAGGCCTCTGAAAATAATCATATTAATGATAAGATGGAATGACAGAGCGACTCTCCATCACATAAACCTTAGACAGAACCTCCAGTTATCTTCATGATAGTTTTCAACGCACACACCTCATTCACTTCGCTGCCCATGAAAACAGCTTACCATTTCCATGTACTACAACTCACTATCCAGCCTCCATATCGATAAAGAGCATCTTTTTTATCCAAATATTTGCCAGGTTAAGAAAAAAGCATTACCTTTGCAACGCACAAACAAAAACAGGGCACGCCGATATGGCTCAGTTGGTAGAGCAACGCATTCGTAATGCGTGGGTCCCCGGTTCGAGTCCGGGTATCGGCTCAATAAGATTACTATTCCATTATCTTCTTGCGGTAATAGCTCAGTTGGCAGAGCGTTGGCTTCCCAAGCCGAAGGTCACGGGTTCGAGCCCCGCTTACCGCTCTTTCCCATTCGTTTATTCCTCCATTACAAGTGTGGCAATAAGTGAAAATAGCCAAATTAATGATAACTTTAGGCTCTCACATGCGTCACATAGGAAAATTATGGATAACTTTGCACGCAAGTCAAATCCCTTTTAGAGATTAAAGAACAAGTGAAATGAAGAAGACAGTATTGATAATGGCTCTTGGGTTGCTCACCGCAACCGGAGTCTTTGCACAAACTGAGAGCAAACCGGAGGTTAAGAAGAATCCTATCATCGAAGAGGTGATGAACATCGAGCGAAAAGAGCTGGCTATCAAGAACGATACGACAAAGGATCTTGAGACGAGAAAGGTAGCTACATTTAAGGCCGATGCCATCTACTATTTGATGATGAAAGCAGGACAGACTGATGGTTTCACAGACAGAGAGTTGGGCACTCAGACCAACGCCATGCTTGAATTTGTCAACCTCTTTGTCGAGAGATTGTCAACGACTAAGAAGAAAGCTGACCGCGACATATTACTGGCCAAGTTCAAGAATGCCTCGATTGAGAACTCTTTGTTTGGGGACCCGGACAAAGAGACTGTAATGGCTTATGTTGATAACAGCAAATACATTACGCAATTCTCAATCGATACCGATTGGGACAAGGCATTGAAGGCCGTAAAAAGCAAGTAAGTCTGCTGGGGTTTCAAGGGAATTCTACGGGAAGCAACCTTCTCATTTAGAGGTTGCTTCCTGTTTTTTGTTCAAGCACAATGCTTCATCTTCTTTTTCCTTTGG
>ONMG01000146.1 GCA_900318855.1 uncultured Prevotella sp. | reverse complement strand
CCAAATATAGGTATGCGCCCTACCCTTGCAGGCAGCGGCAATGGCGATAGTGACTAAAAATGGATAAGCTCGACGGAGCAAGCATTGTAGCGGGGCTATGACGGCACTGCCTTGAATTCGTGCCCGGAAAGCTTAATCACCGGCGAGCTACGATTCCTACGGCATACGCCGTACATAGTTACACCAAATGCCGTAAATAGCTACGGCATTTGGCGAAGATAGTTACGCCATATGCCGTAAATTGCGCAAGCAATTGAATCAAGACTTACGCACAGTGGTTATCGAGTTGATAACCAATACGTAAGGAAGCACAGAGTATATTCTGAAAAAGGGACTGTGTCTGTAGATACCGAAATAACAAAGTCGGAGTCTGAAATACTCATTCCGGGACACAGTCAAGAAGCCATACCGGCCTGAGAAAGTAAAGAATAAGACGAGTCCAGCTCGCCATAAAAAGCATTGAGGGGAACAGGAGCATCTAATGGATGCTGTCTGTTCCCCCCAAGAAGAATGTCGTAATTGTCAGACTATAGTGCCTGTGCCACCCAATCGTAGACGAAAGAGCAAACACCGAAGAGCACAACTCCGACCGTACAGAGTGCCAAGGCAAACTTAGTGCTCATAGCACTTGTGAAGGTGGGCAGAGGATGCTCGTTGGGTTTGATGTACATGGCCTTCACAATCAGCAGATAGTAGTAAAGGCTGATGACGGTATTCACCAATGCAATGAACACAGTGGCATAGGTGAGGGCACCCACAGTAGTGGTAATTTCGGCTCCCTTCACGGCTGCCATGAAAGCGAAGAACTTCGAGAACATTCCGGCGAAAGGAGGAATGCCACCTAACGAGAACAAGGCCAACGTCATGAGGAAGGCCAGACGGGGATTGGTCTGATAGAAGCCGTTGTAGGCATTCATGTCGACAACACCGTCATTATGCTCCTCTACTGCCGAGATGATGGTGAACACGGCCATGTTAGCTACTACATAGATAAGGATGTAGAAGCTCAAGGCAGTTATACTCATATCAGAATCGCCTACCATGGCCAGCACAATATATCCGGCCTGAGAGATAGAGCTGAAGGCCATGAAGCGCTTCAGATCGGTCTGATGGATGGCAAAGAGGTTGGCCACCGTGATACTCAGCACCACGACAATCATCAGCATATACTGCCAATAAATGACCATCGGTGCAAAGACCTTCATCAGAATGGCGCAAAGGGCAAAAGCGGCAGCGCCCTTGGAGCAAACGCTCAGATAACCGGTCACCGAGGTAGGAGCACCCTGATAAGTGTCGGCGGTCCAGAAGTGGAAAGGCACAAGCGAAATCTTGAAACCCAGTCCACTGAAGAAGAAAACCATGCCCATGATGCAGAGGGCCTTAGCAGGAGTATAGCCGGTGGCGGCAAAGGTAGATGTCAGTGCTGCGGTGACATCCTCGAAGTAGAGGCTTCCCGTGGCACCATAGAGAAAACTGATACCGAAGAGCATCACACCGCTCGAGAAAGTGGCTGTGAGGATGAACTTGGCAGCAGCCTCGGCCGAATTATGACGGTATTTGTCGAGTCCGACCAAGCAGGCCATAGGCACCGATGCCATCTCCAGTCCCAAGAAGAAGAGCAGGAAATGATTGGCACTCACCATCATGTTCATGCCCAAAAGCGTGCTGATGACCAACAGATAGTACTCGCCTTCCTTGAAGCTCGTATCAGGACGCTGCATCCATTCACGACTCTGCACGACAACGATGAATGCTCCTAAGGCAAGAATTGTCTTGATGATACCAATGGCAGGACCTGTGATATACATTCCTCCGAAAGCAGTGACTGCCTCAGTGGGACGGATGTTCACCAGAATCTGGGCTAACAGAAGCACGCAAACCAGCGGATTGAACCACCCGCGGTTCTTCTCTTCTCCGGGACGCTTGGCCGTGAAGAAATCGGCTATGAATACGATAACCAGGATAGTCGTGAGGGTGACTTCCGGCACCATAGATAAGAACTGACTGTAATTTATAGCGTTCATTTTCTTTGATATTTCTATATTCGTATTTCCACTACATACCTGCTACCGTCACGAACGAGCCGATGTGCTGAATGATGGGAGCAACAGCACCCTGGATAACATTGTCGGCCCACAGTGGGAACAAGCCCAATCCAGCCACGCAGGCTATCAGTCCGATCACAGCGACGCGCTCATCCCATGTGGCGTCATGGAGTTTCAGGAAATTCTGGTTGGGAATCTTCTGGTAACATATCTTGCCCACTACGCGAAGGATATACACTGCCGTGATGACAATCGAGGTACAAGCAATGATGGTGGCCACACGATGGAACGTATCGGCATTCTCAAACGAGCCTACGAAGATGGTCATCTCAGCCACGAAGCCAGAGAAGCCCGGCAATCCGAGGTTGGCGAGACCGGCAATGACATAACCCACGCAGAGGAAAGGTATCACCTTCATCAGGCCACCCAGATAGCGCACGTCGCGCGTACCACAGCGATGGTAGATCATACCAATGACTGCAAAGAAGAGGGCCGTCATCAAACCGTGGGACAGCATCTGAAGCACTGCACCTGTAATGGCAGTCTGAGTGAGCATCAACAGCGCGAAAAGCACCATACCGCAGTGACTCACCGACGAATAGGCGTTGATATACTTCAGGTCAGTCTGCACGCAGGCCGAGAGGGCACCGTAGACCACGGAAATGCAGGTCAGCACCAGGAATACCGGAGCCCACATCTCAAGAGCGGCAGGCATAAGATACATTGCTATACGGAAGCAGCCGTAGCCTCCAAGCTTCATCAGCACACCGGCATGGAGCATTGACACTGCTGTCGGCGCACTGGCATGACCATCGGGGCTCCATGTGTGGAATGGGAAAAGGGCACCCAAGACACCGAAGCCGATGAAGACAAACGGGAAGAATACATTCTGAACGTTCTTCGGTATATTAGCCATATGGGCTATCGCATTGACGTCCATCGTGGTGGCTCCACTGAAGAAGTAGATGGCAAGAATACCGATGATGAGTAAGGCCGAACCACCCATAAGCATCAGTGTGAGCTTCATTGCTGCGTATTCCTTCGGGCCTGTTCCCCAAACTCCAATAAGAAGGTACATCGGGATGAGTGCCACCTCATAGAACATGAACATGGTGAACATGTCGGTGGAGATGAAGAATCCGAACACACCAGTACTCAGCAAAGTGAACCAAAGGAAGTACTCCTTCTTCATCGGTTGAAGCTGCCATGAGGCAAAGGTTCCGGTAAAAACGATCACGGCAGAGAGCAACAGCATGACCACCGAGATACCGTCAACACCTACACTGTAGCAGATGTTCAACGGACGGAACCAAGGCACACTGTAAGTGAAAAGCATTGGGTCGGTGTTGCCGGCATGGCGCATCGAGATGAAAGTAACAGTGACATAGATGGCAAGTGCCAAAAGGCAACTGGCCCCCGTTAGCATCACGCCACGCACCTGATTATCGTTCTTGGCAAGCCAAAGGCCAAAGAGCGTAAGGAGCGGGATAACGACGAATAATGTTAATATACTCATTTTCTTGTAGTGTTCTGATTAAAGGATGCAAAGTAATACCAACGTGAGAGCCACACTACCCGTGAGGAACCACACAGCGTACTGACGCACGTCGCCGCTCTGCCAGGGACGAATGCTCTCGCCTGCTTCTTGCGTACCCCAAGCCATGAAGTTCATAGCTCCGTCAATGACATGACGGTCAAACCAGGCAATTGGCTTCGAGAAGCATCCAAAGACAATCTGATGGGTGAAGAACTGCCAGGCATCATCAATGTAGAAGCGGTTGAGGGCAGCCTTGTGGAGTTTCGGCATACGGCGCTCGAGCAAGTCGGGCACTGGATTCTTGCCGCTGGCATACATCCAAGTGGCAAGGGCGAAGCCGATAGTGGCCACAGCCAGAGAGCACCAGGCGGTCATACCGAAGTGGAAGCTCTGCAAAGGAATATCCTCGCTCAGGCCATTGGCCGACACGAAGTGACCGAAAGGAATCCAACCGGCCACGCAGCTAATGATGGCCAAGAACACCAGCGGGCCCCACATGATAAAGGGAACCTCTGCCGGACGGCGGCGGTGCTCGGGATCAGCCTCGTAGTAGGAGTTGCCCCAGAAGATGACATAATAGAGACGGAACATATAGAAGGCGGTCATACCCGAGACAAGGGTCATAAACCAACCCATGGCGGGCGAGAAGTGGAAGCAAGCGTCCACGATCTCATCCTTGGAGAAGAAACCTGCCAAAGGCCAGAAACCGCTGATGGCTATCGTTCCGATGAGGAAGCAGATGTTGGTGATGGGCATGTACTTGTGCAGCCCACCCATATACTCTTTGAAGTTGCTGCCGATGATGACAATGATGGCACCGGAGCAGAGGAAGAGCAGAGCCTTGAACATGGCATGGGTGAAGAGGTGGAACATGCTGGCCATATAACCGACACTACCCTCGCCCTCAATGGATGTGCAAACGCCGAGAGCCACGAGCATGTAAGCAATCTGTGAGATGGTAGAGAAGGCCAGACCACGCTTGATATCACGCTGGCAGCAAGCTACAGCGGCTGCATAGAAAGCCGTGAAGGCTGCGATGTAAGCAACGTAGTGGAGTGTGTTCGGAGCGTACTGAATCCAAATGGGGAACAGGCTGGCCACCTGATAGACACCGGCGACAACCATCGTAGCGGCGTGGATCAAGGCACTGACAGGTGTTGGACCCTCCAT
>ONMG01000118.1 GCA_900318855.1 uncultured Prevotella sp. | reverse complement strand
TGGTACAGCCGCGACTTGCAGACCAACGACGATGAGTTGCTCTACAAAACACAGGATTCGCGTGCTACGGTGTGCGACTCCATCCTCGCCGACCTCGACTATGCCATAGCCAATATGAAGACAGCTGCCCAGATGGGTGGCCATTCCTATGCCACCAAAGACCTTGCCTTGGCCGTGAAGGCGCATATCTGCCTGTCGGAAGCATCCTGGCGCAAGTACCATGCTGAACTGAGCCTCAAAGATGCCGACCGCTTCTACAAAGAAGCCATCTCGGCCTGCGAGCAACTTATGGGCATGGGCTATGCACTCTCGCCCGACTATCACACGCTCTTCTGCAACACGAGCTTAGCCGACAATCCCGAAGCCATCTTCTACAAGGACTACGACCGGGCCAACAGTATTCTGTGGTGTTACAACGACTTGTTTGGCTGCAACTATGGTGTCTCGAAGGACTTGTTCGACACCTTCTTATACCTGACTGACGACGGCCGTGCCGTGCCCTACACCTCCATCAAGGGCTACAACACGAAGTCCATGGCCGAAGGTTTCAAGAACCGCGATCCCCGTTTGAAGCTGCAAATAGTCTATCCAGGCTACTGCCGTCCGGCAACTCCAACTACTCCATTCAGGCAAATGCTGAATACCAACCAAGGATACTCGGTGTGCAAGTGGGAACCGATGGTCAACAACGGCAATACCACAGGCTACGGCAGCGGTGACTGCTGTTTCGGCGACGTCGCCTACTACCGCTACGCCGAGATTCTGCTCATCTATGCAGAGGCTAAAGCAGAATTGGGACAGCTCACTCAGGCCGACCTCGACAAGACCATCAACTTGCTGCGCGACCGAGTGGGTATGCCTCACGCCCAGCTCAGCGACTGGCTTGCCAACGTCGATCCCGTGCTGGCACAAAAGTATCCCAACGTGACTGGCTCACAGCGCGGAGCTATCCTCGAAGTGAGACGTGAGCGCCGCGTGGAGCTCTTCCAAGAAGGAATGCGGCATGACGACCTCTTCCGCTGGGCTCTCGGTAAAGCTTTCGAAGATTTAGGCAAGGGCATCTATGTGGGCACTAAGTTCCCCGCAGAGGTCGACCGCGATGGCGACGGAGTGGCTGACGCAGCCATTGTGGAGAACGAAGCTCAGAAGGCGGCCGAGCAGGCTAAAGGCCTGACAGCCTTCATCATCGGTACCGACGGATTCCAGATTTCCTCCGACGGCTATATAGAGCCAAACGACGAAAAGGGTAAGTACACCTTCGATACAAAGTGCTACTACACACCAGTGAGCTCACAAGACATCGTGGTGAACCCCAATCTCGTACAGAATCCTCTGTGGAAGTAATTCCATAACTCACAACAGCACCCTGCCGGAACGATACAGCTCCCGGCAGGGTGCTCCTCATTTGAACATTACATACTTTCGATGAACCACAAATCACTGAATACTCTCGTTGTGTGCTGTTGTGCAACTATAACAGCCATAGCCCAACCACAGAAACGCAATGTCGACTATGTGAATCCCTTCATCGGTACTGAGGTTGTACGCCCAATAGTCTGCGGCAATACCTTCCCCGGTGCCTGCTACCCCTTTGGTATGGTGCAACTCTCACCCGACACCAAACGGCAGGTGAAGGGTGGTTACGACTATCTGCCCTCAGGCTATGACCATAAACGCGACAGTATCAGCGACTTCAGTTTCACCCATCTTAACGGGGCAGGAGCCCAGGACCTTTACGACCTGATGATGATGCCCTCAACGGGGGAGGCCGACAGCTTGATGTATCTTGACTGGTATGCAACACCCTTCGACCACAACAGTGAGAAAGCTAAGGCAGGCTATTATGCAGTGAGGTTGCTCAATGGCATCGATATAGAACTCACTGCTTCTTGCCATACGGGAATGATGCGCATCCGATACCCTGAGGCCAAACCCCAAAGCCTTGTCATAGACCTCAGCTACAGTGAGAAAAACTATTGGAGGGGAAGTCATGGATGTATTGACGCAAGGGTAGAAATGGTGAACGACAGCACACTCTGCGGCTACCGCATGGTCGACGGTTGGCAAAGATGCCGGAGAGTAGCGTTCTACATCCAGTTTTCCCGTCCCATTCATCACTGGGTAACCAAAGGGTTCGGCTTCGTGACCGACAGCACCAGGATGGTGACGGGCCCCGATACAAAAGTGTGCCTTGACTTCGAACCTTCAACTCAGCCTCTGCTCATAAAGACCGCATTATCTCCACTCAGTGAGGCCAATGCACGGGAGAACATGCTGACAGAGAATCCGGGATGGGACATGGAGAAAGTCATCAACCATACCGAAGAAGCCTGGCAAAAGGAATTGGAGAATATTACAGTGGAAGGCACCGACAAGCAGAAGACCATCTTCTACACCGCCCTTTATCATGCTTACATCCAGCCCAACACATTCAACGACTGCAATGGTCAGTACATGAAGGCCAACTATGAGTCAGGGGTTGTGGAAAAGGGTCATACGTACTACACCACTCTCTCGCTATGGGACACTTTCCGTGCTGCTCATCCTCTCTATACCCTACTGAAACCCGAGCGGGTCGCCGATTTCGTGGAGAGTATGCTCCGACAGTACGACAGCTACGGATTCCTCCCCATCTGGCAACTATGGGGCACCGAGAACTTCGGCATGATAGGCAATCCTGCCATTCCTATTCTTGTCGATGCAGCCCTCAAGCATATCCCCGGCGTCGATGCGGAAAGAGTATATAAAGCCGTAAAGGGAACATCCATAAACGAGCACCTCAACTCACCTTGGAGAATATGGAACAAGTATGGATATATCCCTGTCGACCTGCTTAACCAGTCGGTCTCCATCACGCTCGAACTGGCCTACGGTGATGCCTGTGTAGCCCGTTTAGCCAAATACTTGGGCAAGTCACAGGACTATGTCTTCTTCCATCAACGCTCGCAATTCTACAAGAACCTCTACCGCTCTGACAAAGGCTTCTTTTGGCCAAAGGACAGTCATGGTAACTGGACACCTTTTGACCCCGTGAAATACGGAGAAACCTGGTACTACCCCATAACAGAGAACAACGGATGGCAGTATCTCTTCAGTGTGCCTCACGATGTGGAGGGGCTTGTCCAGCTCATGGGAGGAGCGAAGGCCTTCGAGAAAAAACTCGATGAATACTTCACTCTTGTCACACCTCCCGACCCTAATGGCGACTTCGGAGGAATGATAGGCCAATACACACATGGCAATGAGCCCACACACCATGATACTTATCTCTATAACTACACCAGTCATCCCGACAAAGGCCGCTACTACATGAACCAAATCATGCAAGAGATGTACACTGATGACGCTATTGGCTATGTGGGAAACGACGACTGCGGACAGACGTCGGCTTGGTATGTGCTCAGTGCAATGGGCTTCTATCCGCTCGATGCTGCCAGCGGAGAATATGAGTTAGGATGTCCGCAGCTGACAAAGGCTACCGTGAGTCTTCCTAACGGCCGGACACTGACCATAAAGACCAACAGGCGCAATGCCACCCAATATAAAATGAGGCGCATCCTATGGAACGGACATCCACTGAAAGGCCATACCATCAATCACCAGCAACTCATGAAAGGCGGCACTCTGGAGTTCGTCTTCAAGTAACATCAATCATACTACCTACGTACACTAATAGTTTCAGATAATGAAAACATCATCTCGTCACGCCTACAGTGTCAACCACTTCCTTTGGCTTTGCCTGATTCTTCTGTCAGTACTTCAACAGCCTTGTCTTGCGACTACAAAAGAAGATATTCCGGTCATACCACGACCGCAAAGCATCATTTTCCATAGCGGAACCTTTACAGCTGAAGCCCCAACTCTCTGGTTCACAAATCTAAAGGGGAAAGATTTGGACATGCTCAAAAGCTACCTGTCCACCCTACCCTATGGCTTACAGCTGACTGAAAAGAAACAAACAGAATCTGGCATCAACCTCATCGTAGATAAACATTTCCACTTCGAAACACTGAAAGGAAACTCTCAGGAAGGCTATTCCTTAGAGGTAACCCCACACAAGGTGAACATCAAGGCTGCCACCTCTGCGGGACTCTTCTATGGCTTACAGACACTATTGCAGCTTTCCGGAGGAGTGCTGAACAACAGGCTCAGCGCGCCCTGCTGTGTGGTAGAAGATGCTCCGCGCTTTCCTTACAGAGGTATTATGCTCGATGTGAGCCGACACTTTTTTCCAAAGAGCTATATCCTCAAGACACTCGATGCTTTGGCTTACTTCAAGATAAATATCTTCCACTGGCATCTCGCCGACTCAGGGGGATGGCGACTTTATATAGATCAATACCCCAAACTCACCCAGCTCACTGCCTGGCGTCCCTATGCCGACCTTAATGACTGGTGGAACAACAGCCGTAATGCCTTTTGCACACAGGATACACCCGGAGCCTACGGTGGCTTTTATACAAAGGAGGAGATACGCGAAATCGTGAGATACGCACAGGCTCGACATATCACCATCATACCAGAAATTGACATGCCCGGCCACAGTAGGGATGTGCTCTGGAGCTATCCGGAACTGTGCTGTCCCTCTAATCCCTCTCCCAAGACAAGTGATGAACTCTGCATCGGCAACGAGGCCACTTTCAACTTCTGCGAGAAGGTGCTCGATGAAGTGATGGCGCTCTTTCCTTCAAAATACATCCATATTGGCGGCGATGAATGCAATCGATCAGCCTGGGAGAAATGTCCGCTCTGCCAAAAGCGGATGCGCGACAACAACATCAAGAAGGTGGCCGACCTGCAGGGCTACTTCACCACCCGAATAGGAAAATACTTAGCACGTCACGGCCGCACACTCATAGGATGGGATGAACTCCTCGACGGCGATTGTCCTCAGGATGCTGTCATCATGTCGTGGCGTGAGGAAGTCGACGGCAGAGGAGCAGCACTGGCAAGGGGGCATCGGCTGATAGCCTCACCCACAAGCCATTGTTATCTCGACTACTACCAAGACTGTCCTTACTATGAGCCTGAGGGGATACTGGGCTATACACCTTTGGAAAAGACTTACAGCTTCGAGCCTCTGCCCGCTGACTGCAAGGAC
>ONMG01000070.1 GCA_900318855.1 uncultured Prevotella sp. | reverse complement strand
GTTGATGTTGTCAATCATGCAGTCGTTCTGCTGGTCGTTGTTGTAGAAGAAACGAAGGCGGACATACTTGTTGTTTCTGAACTCATCAAGCAGGATTGTGTGGGTCACCCATTGCTTACGGCCAATGGGCACCTTGGAAAAGTCGATGACGTCGACAGTCTTCCAACCGACTTTATTGCCATAAACCATGACGTAGAGACTGCCCCTGCCTGATTGCTCATAATAGCTGTACACAAGTCCCGGGCGCACAGCACTACTGAGGGCAATCTTTCCTGTTTCAAAGTATTCCGTAGCGTAGGTGGAAAAGTCTTTTCCCATCATAACAATGCATCCGCCGTCACCATCGGCCGACTCAGAAGGCCAGTTGAGCATGTCGGAATGGTTAGCTGTGAGGAACTGGTGCTCCATGATTCCATTGGGGAAGGATTCCTTAAAGGGATAGGAGTAAGGCTCGCCGGCAATCATCGAATTCGACGTGCCGTTCGGACTCTCACCTTGTGCGTTAGTGGCCGAAACAAAATAGTAGTACATGTTCTGGTTACCCTTCTGGCTAATGTTGTCGACGACCTGGCCGAGTGCCACGCCTGATGCTATTGTTGTACGGTTACCGTTCTGCAATCTGATTACATTGTATTTCAGGTTTGACGTATCCACATATCCGCCGTATCTGCCCACTTCGGAGGGTGCCTTCCAGGTCACGGTTACGCTACCATTATCGCCCTCAACAGCTTTAATATCCTGCGGGGCTTCAGGAGCATCAATGCCGACATATACCGTCCGGCTGACACTGAATCCGGCGCCTCCCTCAGCATTGTATGCGGTGACGACGTACGTGTTGAATCCATTTTGTGCGGCGTTGTCGGTCACAGAGAGTGCTTTCTGTCCTAACGAGGGATTGTTGATAACGCCGACAAGGCGTCCCTGGCTATCCTTGACCTCAATCTTTGTCAGTGCCGTCAAAGGCACACCTTCCACTGTCGTGGTCGGAGCATTGAAGGATATCGTGGCTTTCAGCTCGCCACGGGCTGCAGCAGTAACCTGCAATCCAGACACGCTGTCGGGAGCTACAAGCAGTGGTCCGTCAGTGACTGCAAATTTTCGAATGTCGAGATGCCATCCTGCCGGTGTGCTCTTGGCTGCGAAGGCAAATTCATACTCTCCACTCTTTTCCACCTTAATCTTCTTACTGTATGTTGTTATGCTCCGGTTGGTCAGTGTGGTATCGTTGAGCAGACGCATTGAGAAGGTGGCCGGATTCTCTCCGGCAGCTCCATAGCTGACTCCCAGGATTTCAGGGTCGCCCATGGTGCGGTAGCGGAACGACACATCGTAGAGGCGGTCGTTCTTCAGTTTCACAGCCGGTGCGACAAGCAGGTCATTGCCTGTTTTCTTGCCGGCCTTGTAGCGTGCCTCATAGCCTTCGAAGCCCCATGTGTTTCCATCGTTGTTGAGGTCGTAGACATCAAAGAGCTCAAAGTCTTCCATGCTTGCGATGTCGTTCTGGTAGGGTGTTTCGAAAGCCGAGCCCACCTTGACTTTGTTCGACAGCGCCGAGCCTCCTTGCCCGTTGACACCTGTTGCCGTGACACGATATTTATAGGCTGTGAGGTGAGCAGGGGTCACATTGTCGGTAAAAGTCGTTGACGAGATATCGGTAGCCACTCTGACACTGTCCGGATAGCGGGTGATGTTGTACTTCGTGTCCTGAGGATTCATGTAGCCATTGTGCATTCCCGTTGTAGGTGCCGTCCACGTGAGGGTCAGACTATTGTCACCCGATTTCGTCAGCACTACATTGGTCGGGGCTGTGGGCACATCGTCGCCGGCCCAAAGCGTAAGACCCTTGCCTTTTGGTCCGTCGCCAGCATCGTTGGAGCAATACACTTGAATTAGGTTAGACCCAGCCGTCAAGGAAATGTCCTCAGTGACTGCCTCTCCGGGGGCTGCCTCAGCGCTGATGTCTTCCTTGCCATTGATAAGCACGTGGTAGGTGATGTTGCCCGAGAGCGCATCACCTCCATAAGTGTTCTTAGGCAGACGGAAGGAGATTGTGCCATCGAGCTCCGACGCTTCAAAGTTAGCCGATAGGTTTTCCACAGCCGCGGGAGCGTTGAGAGGAATCTCCGAGGGCTTCATGTTGAGGCAAACGATTTGCTTCGTCGATTTGAACTTCTCTATCAGCTTGGCTGTAGGGTTAGGCAAATCGAAGACATAGAGGGCAGTGGTCTGGTCGGAGAGAACGGCTGCCCAGTACATCTTACCCGTCTTAGGATCGATCGTGGCGCTCTGCTGAGCATCGGCGGGCACTACTCCGGTAGAGCCAATGCTGGTCAGCGAGGCATTCTTTTTGTCGACAGTGTACAGCTCTCCGTCAGTGCCGATGCCATACAGTACTCCATTGGCGTCGGACGCAAGTGTGACAAGATTGTGAGCAAGTGTGCCAATCGTGGTTTTCGTAGGCACCTCTCCGCTGTAGTCGGGTGTGCCGAGAACGCGGCCGGTCTGGGTCATATAAACGCCGTAAGGGATTTGCGTCACCGGATCGCGGGTCAGGTCATAAGCCAGCATCGACTGGTCAGTAACCGAATGGCCGGTAATCGTCTCCCATGTTGTAGCATTATATTTATAATAGTACATGTAGATGGTTGTACCAAAGCTCATGTACTGAATATAGTCGAATGTCGAACCGTCAGCAGAGAACAGACCGCCACCGTTGGGTTGCAGTCCGCCTGAGACATTGGTGTATTTCGTAAATGCCACGGGACTCACTACAGGAAAGGAATAGAAATTGTAGTCGCTGTAGGCTGAGAAATCAGAGCTGTATAGGATGGCGCCAATGAGCTGCGTGCCTGTACTCGCATCCACGTAGAGGGGCTGGGTGCGTACTGTAGGCGCTATGGTAGGTGCTTCTGCGTTAGTTATACCAGGATTGACTGGTTGCCTAAAGAAGAAAAATCCAGGATATTTCTTCTGAAGTGCCCGGAGGTTGTCCTCTGAGGTTCCCTCTGATTTAACGGCATGACTGAAAGGGGTACTGATGAATGTGCGCTGTGCCCAGCCCACTTTGGGGAGCATGAGCAAGAGGGCAAAAAACAACACCCCTACAAGTATACAAAAATCAGACTTGAGTTTTGTCTTAGTCATAATTTTGGGTTTTTGATGTTCTTTCAGTAGGCAAAATTACTAAAAAAAAGCACATCTGCAAACCTTTCGCCCTAAAATCTAAACTGGACGCCCGTATATTTTTTTTGTGGAGGATGAAGGACAAATAGAAAAACATTTCGTACCTTTGCCCAAGATAACCAAAAACAAACAGTTCAAATCTTTAGATATGAAGCGACTTTTACTATTTCTGCTGTTGCCCTTTCTGGCAATACTCAACACACAAGCCATGCCTGCTTATCCGGGGAAAATGATTGTAAAGCAGGCTGACGGAACCCAACTGACAATCTTCATGCGGGGCGACGAGCACTATTCCATGGCATTCACCGAGGACGGCTATCCACTGCTGTTCAACAACGCTACCCGGAACTATGAATATGCAGTTACCCGGCAGAAGGCGCTGGTAACCAGTGGTATCATCGCCCAAAATTCAGCAAGGCGCAGTGCTGTCGACAAGGTCTTTCTCCAAAAGAATGTGGATAAAGGCAAGGCCATGAGCATAGCCAACAGCACGTTCGTGACCAAGCAGCGCCGTGCAGCCGGAAAGCGAAAGATTCGCATCAGCGACATCCCTTGCATGGGGAAGCAGAAGACACTGGTACTGCTCGTGCAATTCCCCGATAAGAAGTTCTCCACTGTCGGCTCCGATCCCAAGCAATACTATACCGACCTGCTCAACAAGCCGAATTATACGAATGAACATGGGGCAACGGGAAGTGCCTACGACTACTACCGGAAGTCATCCAACGGGTTGTACGATCCGGAGTTCGTCGTCGTGGGGCCTGTCACCATGCCGCAAAGCTATGTCTATTATGGTCAGGACATGGGAACCTATCACGACGTAAACCTCGGTGAATTTGTCTTCCATGCCACCCAGCTGGCTTCGCTCAGGAAGCTTGTTGACTATTCACAATTTGATTCCGACGGTGACGGTAAAGTCGACAATGTGTATATCTTCTATGCCGGAAATGGTCAGGCCGACACGGGAATAAGCAACTGCCTGTGGCCCTGCTCCGGTTATCTGCACGATGATTTTGAAGCAACGATGGTGCTCGACGGCGATACCATCAACCGTTTTGCCATCAGTCAGGAAATCAACGGTCAGACCGGGGAGCCGGTGGGTATCAGTACTTTCGTGCATGAATACGCCCATGTGCTTGGTCTTGCCGACCACTACAACTCCATCAACCAAGGAGCAGGGGGCGTTGGCGACTGGGATGTCATGGGCACTGGTCCATACAATAACAATCAGAACACGCCACCGCTGATGTCTTCGTTTGAACAGGCTGAATTAGGATGGCTTAACTATACCACATTGTCGGCCAAAACCGACACAATCGTGACGATACCAAGCCTCGACACGAAACCTATAGGACTGCGCGTAAATGTCGAAGGTAAGCCGAACGAATATTTTGTTGTTGAGAACCGGCAGCAGACCGGGTGGGATACCTACCTCCCGGGACATGGCGTTATCGTATGGCATGTAGACATGGACAGCACAGCATGGCTCACAAACCGTGTAAACGCTGACCCTCAGCACCAGCACCTGAAACTTGTGGAAGCCGACGGCACTCCCGATTCCGATGGCGGTGATGCTTTCCCGGGTTCAAAGGATGTTACCAAATACACTTTCAATGATGAGGCCGGTAAGCCCGCGTTCGGTTTTGATTATGTAGAAGAGACGGGCGATGCGACTGGTGATGTGCGCTTTGTGCTCTCAGGCAGTGGCTACCGGCCGGCCAGCCCGGCCCCGGTGACCGCCTCGAAGGTGCTGGGGCATCAAGTCACATTGTCGTGGAATGCAGTGAAGGACGCCTCTGGCTATAAGGTGGCTATCTTGCAGGGCAAGGATACGATGACGACAGTAAAAGTCGACAATGGCACTTCCGTTACAATCCATGGACTTGAGCCATCAACCGATTATACAGCATCGGTAAGGGCTGCATATGGTCCTTTTGATTCCAACCCTGCCGCAACGGCATTCAGCACCACCATGGAGCAATACGAGGAGAAACACGTTGTGGCCACGTCGGCCTCGAATGTGAGCAAAACCTCCTTCACGGCGAATTGGATGCCTCTGCCCGACTCATATTCTTATAAGGTGACCCTCTATAAGGATTTGCTGACGGGAACTGGGGCTGACTTCTGGGACTTCACGGACAAGACAGAAGGCAAGCCGGAAGGCTGGACTACAAACTGCAACCGATATGACAGCAACAACTTCGGAACTGCTGCGCCTGCACTGCGTCTGTCACGCGACGGCGAATATCTGATAGCTGCGCACCCCGGTGGAAAGGCTACTAAGATTGGCTTCTGGTATCGGGCAAGCACTACGGGCAACGCCCTGACCGTAGAGGCCTTCAAGGATGGGGAGTGGCACCTCGTTACAGACAGCATTAAGCCGCAGAAGGACGACAGCGTGCGCTTCCGTGTGGCTGTCGACAATGCCGACAGCGTACGCATAGGCTATCATCGCAGCCGGTCCGGATACGTGACTATTGATGACGTGAAGCTGGATTATGCTTTTGAACAGTATTTTAAAGTCGATTCCGCAATTGTCAACGGGGCCTCGGATCATGAGTTCAAGGGACTGGACGAAGGAGTAGAATACAGCTACATTGTTAGTGGCAACAATGGTAAGGTCTACTCGCTTCCTTCCAATAGAATCACGGTACAGCTCCTGGGTACTACGGGAATTGAGACCCCGACAAGCGATAGAGCTAAATCTAAAGGCAATGGGCCGCTCTACAACGTGAATGGCCAGCGCGTCGGCTCCGACTACCGAGGTATAGTTGTCCGACAAGGCCGAAAGTTTATAAAGCGATAGATTATACTGCTCCAGCAGCAAGTCCCTTTCCCGTCTTGGCAGTGCCTGCTGCCAAAGCGGAAAAGGGATTATCTTATTCCACGTGGGACAAAGTCGGGAGAGTCCGTAGAAAAACAAGTTTTTCCTGGCTCACTGGATATTTTCCGTGGGTAGGAGATGAGAGAGAACTCGAACTTGATATTTATTTTGATGAGCTTGACAACCGGTCGTCGGACATGAGCGGGGGCAACAGGCAATGGCTTTACAGAGGAGCGTAAGATACTTGACTTCCCGGTTCGTGACCATAAAACGATATTTCATATACGACGTCGCCGGTGGCTCATGCCTGATGGCAGCAGCCGGATAGTCAATTTGGAGGACAAGTTCCAACTTGCTCATCCCGGAACGCGATACGCCAAGGATTTCGCGCTTTTTTTAACCCAAATCGGTCATTAGAAAAAGCTTCTTGTCATTTTCTAATGACCGCCATTAGAAAAACAGCTTTTTATATGCTTGATCCATAAAT
>ONMG01000286.1 GCA_900318855.1 uncultured Prevotella sp. | reverse complement strand
GACCGTCTACTTTGTGTTTTATTGTTTAACTTTGCCTTGCTGACTACGGTTCGGCTTTTAGTTATAGAATATGGTATCACTTACTTCTCAGGTGAATCACCTGAAACAAAGCGCGATAGGAGGTCTGACCCTGCTTTCCTCCTTAGCACTCCTCGTTGCTTGTACGCGGCCCGGTCGGCCTCACGACAAGGGACAGAAGCCGTTCGTGGTGGACTGTTTGTTGAAGACCACTCCCGTGAAGAACCAGGGGGCGAGTCCACTTTTCTGGGTCTACGGTATGCTGGCCACCATTGAGACCGAACACCTCATGCAGGGCGACTCTGTGAATCTCTCACCGGCTTATGTGGCACGCCGCGTGATGGGTGAGCGGGCTCAAGCCTGTTATTTTGGCGGTGGACGGCAGACTGTGTCGATGCGTGGCATGGCTCCGATGCTCATCAGTGCTATTGAGCGCTTCGGAATTCTTCCCTACGACAGTTATCCTGATACCAAGGGACTCGATATGGGTGTGCTTGGGCGTGCCGTGGCTTTCTCCGCTCGAAGCATTGGCGCGGCTGGGGGCGGCCTTTCGGCTTTCAATGCCCAGCTCACCCGCCGGCTCAACGACAGCATGGGTTTCCTGCCCCTGCATGTGTTTATGCTCGGTGCCGAATATTCGCCCGTGGAATTTGCCCACAGCGTGTGCCTGCCCGATGAGTATGAGGCTTATACGAGTTTCACCCATCATCCTTTCCATCGTAGCTTTGTGCTCGAAGTGCCCGACAACACCGAGCGCTGTGCCTTTATGAATGTGCCGCTTAATGAGTTAATGCGCCTCATGACGCGTGCCCTCAGCCAGGGCCATCCAGTGTGCTGGGAGGGCGACATCAGTGAACCCGGATTCCAAGTCGGGCGGGGCACGGCGGAGCTTCCATCGGGTAGCGCCCGCCCGTCGCAGGAGCTGCGTCAGCGTGAGTTTGAGCGTCTTGAGACGACTGATGACCATGTGATGGAGCTCATCGGACTGGCACACGACCGTCAGGGGCGCCGCTTCTTCATTGCCAAGAATAGCTATGGCGAGGTGGGCCCCTTTGGAGGCTTGATGTTTCTTTCGGCCGACTATGTGGCGCTCAAGACGGTGTGCATAGTGCTTCCACGCTGTGCTGTTGACAGTCGGAGGTGACAGTTGTCAGGCCACACGACTTGAGGCAGAGGAGCCCGACGTGCTATGAGAGAACTGGGCGCCCATAGAAAAATAATCGGTCTCCGCATTGGTTTCTACGCAAATAAGTAGTAACTTTGTGACTCAATAAACTAGCTATCGTACCTTATTAATATTAGTGATTATGAAGAAGAATTTCATGGCTAAGGTCTCTCTTGCCTTGCTCCTTTCGGCATCGGTGAGTGGGCTTACAGCCGGTGGCACCTATCGCAATCCGGTTATCAACAAGAGTGCTCCCGACCCTACCATCATTAGGGCATCCGACGGCAACTTCTATCTCTATGCCACTGAGAATGTACACAATGTGCCTATCTACCGTTCGGCCGACATGGTGCACTGGAAATTTCTCGGTACCGCCTTCACCGACGCCACCCGCCCCCAATGGAATCCAAAGGGTGCCATCTGGGCTCCCGACATCAATTATATCAACGGTGAGTATGTGCTCTATTATGCTAAGTCGGTATGGGGCGGCGAGTGGACCTGCGGCATCGGTGTGGCTACAGCCGACAAGCCCGAAGGTCCTTTCACCGACCGCGGCTGCCTCTTCACCAGCAAGGAGATAGGAGTGCAGAATTCCATTGACGAGTTCTTCATTCGCGACAAGGGTCACAATTATCTCTTCTGGGGCAGTTTCAGAGGCATCTATGGCATAGAGCTCACCGATGACGGACTGAAGGTGAAGCCCGGAGCCGAGAAGAAGCAGGTGGCCGGCACTTTCATGGAGGGCACCTACATCCATAAGCGCGGCGATTATTATTATCTCTTCGGCTCAGCCGGCTCATGCTGTGAAGGACTGAAGAGCACCTATCATGTCACCTACGGAAGGTCGAAGAATCTCTTCGGACCTTATGTCGACAAGCAGGGCAGGAGTCTGCTCGAGAACCACTACGAGACACTCATCCACGGCAACGAGCAGGTGGCCGGACCGGGCCATAACGCTGAATTCGTGACCGATGACAATGGCACCGACTGGATAACCTATCATGGCTTCAAGCGCAGCGATCCCGGCGACGGCCGTGTGGTGTGGCTCGACCGTGTAGAATGGATTGACGGCTGGCCACATGTGGTCGGCAACGAGCCCTCGAGCGTGGCCGAGAAGCCGGTGTTCAACCAGATACAACTTGCCGACCCCACTATCTTTGCCGACAATGGCACCTATTATCTTTATGGCACTTCGGCTCCCGATGGTTTCAAGGTCTACACCTCGAAGAACCTCCGCCACTGGCAGGTGCCGGCCGAAGCCAAGAACGGTCTGGCTCTGAAGATGGGCGACAGCTGGGGCACAAAGGGATTCTGGGCGCCTCAGGTGTTCAAGCGGAATAACAAGTACTACATGGCCTATACGGCCAATGAGCAACTGGCCATAGCTGAGGCCGACAGTCCACTGGGACCGTTCAAGCAGAAGAAGCTGGCACAGCTGCCCGCCAAAACCAAGGAAATTGATCCCTTCGTGTTCTTCGATGATGACGGCAAAGCCTATCTCTATCATGTACGGCTCATCGACGGCAACCGAATCTATGTGGCTGAGCTCAATAAGGACTTCAAATCAATGAAGGAGAAGACAGCCCGTGAGGTCATCCATGCCGGCGAGGGATGGGAGAACAGAGGCAAGGCACCATGGCCCGTGAGCGAAGGACCCACGGTGGTGAAGATTGACGGCACTTATTACCTCTTCTATTCCTGCAATGATTTCCGCAGTCCTGATTATGCCGTAGGCGTGGCCACAAGCAAGTCGCCTATGGGGCCCTTCCAGAAGATGAAGGAGCCTGTAATCAGCAGACGGCTCATCGGTGCCAATGGCACCGGTCATGGCGATCTCTTCAAGGATGCGCAGGGCAACTGGGAATATGTCTTCCACACGCATTGCAGCACGACGGAGCCTACACCACGCAAGACGGCCGTCGTGAAGCTGAAGCTTGGCCATCATGGCTTTGAGATTGTCGAAGGTTCGTTCCGTTATCTGAGGGTGCAGCCCGAGAAGGCCGAGGAGTAGAGTAGGTTGTGGGTTACAAGTAATGATGCTATGGTGAAAGCTAAAAGGAGACTCGGCCTGCTGCCGCAGGTTGTCATAGCCATTGTGCTCGGCGTGCTGTTGGGGCATGCGCTGCCCGACTGGTGTGTGCGTGTGTTTGTCACGTTCAATGCTCTCTTTGGGCAGTTCCTGGGATTCATGATTCCCCTCATCATCATTGGGCTGGTCACGCCGGCCATAGCCGACATTGGCCGTGGGGCCGGCAAGCTACTCGTGGTGACGGTGGTCATCGCGTATGTCGATACCGTGCTGGCGGGATTGCTCGCCTATGGCACGGGCTCCTGGCTCTTTCCCTCGATGGTGGCATCGGCCGGAGGCATTCCTCATGTGGCCAAGGGTGCTGAGCTGCTGCCTTTCTTCACGGTGACCATTCCTCCTTTGGCCGATGTGATGAGCGGACTCGTCATCTCTTTCATCGTGGGTCTTGGCATTGCCTATGGTGCTTTGGGCGCCTTGAAGGGAGTCTTCACCGAGTTCAAATACATCGTGACGAAGGTCATTGACAAGGGCATCATCCCCTTCCTTCCCCTCTATATCTTCGGTGTGTTCCTCAATATGACGCACAACGGACAGGCCGGTAAGATGATGATGGTCTTTGCTCAGATCGTGGCCGTCATCATCGTGCTCCACCTCTTTATCTTGGTCTATGAGTACTGCATTGCCGGAGCTGTGGTGAGGCGCAATCCTTTCCGTCTGTTGTGGACGATGCTGCCCGCCTACCTCACCGCATTGGGCACCAGCTCCTCGGCAGCCACGATTCCCGTGACGCTGGCTCAAACGCTGAAGAATGGTGTGCGTCAGGAGATAGCAGGATTCACCATCCCTCTCTGCGCCACCGTCCACATGAGCGGCAGCGCCATGAAGATAACGGCTTGCGCACTGACCATCTGTCTGCTCACCGGACTGCCCCATCAGTTGGGTCTGTTCCTCTATTTCATCCTCATGCTGGCCATCGTCATGGTGGCAGCGCCGGGAGTGCCCGGAGGATGCATCATGGCGGCGCTCGGCCCTCTGGCCAGCATCCTGGGCTTCAATGCCGAGGCGCAGGCGCTGATGATAGCGCTCTATATCGCTATGGACAGTTTTGGCACAGCCTGCAATGTGACGGGCGACGGTGCTATTGCGGTGGCTGTCGACTGGATGTTCCGAAAACGCTGAGGCCCAGTAGCTACTCGGAATCCTAAGGAGCCCTCTATCCTCTTCGTTAGATGGAAATCCGACAATAGGGCAATCAGCTGAGACAACAAACCTCGGGACTCTTGGCAAGCTTATCCTAACGGAAGGACGCATGGGGTACATTTCCCCATGCGTCCTTCCAATTAATCTCCAGTGCACAATCAGCGTTTATTATTGTCGAATTTCACTTGTTCTCCCGTAACTTTTTCGTATTTTTGCAGTGTGAAAGGGATAATAAGAACAAGGTGCAGTTTACTTGTCGTGTTGGTAGGATTGCTGACATGCACCGCATTGGGTGCCAACAGACAGGGCGTCTACAGGCAATTCCTCGCCAAACCTTCTTCCGAACTCTATACTACTGCCACAAGCATCCTAAACGAGGGCAAGCTCACCAGTGACACCGCACTCATCTGTCTCACCATCATCTACAACCGCCATACCAACCAATTGGCACAGGAAGACCAACAGCGCACTCTGAATGCCTGCCTGCGTCTGTGGACCATATACTTCTACGGATACTACGACTACCCCAAATGCTTCGAATACTTGGCTAAGGCCCGCGAGATAGCAAAGGCCACAGGCGAATCCGACCCGCTCATTTATCTTGACCTGGGTGCTATGTATCAGACCATAGCCGAGGAATCGAGCAATCCGGAGCTCAACCGGAAGGCCCTTGAATACTACGATCAGGCTTTCCGCATCTCCAATGCCATTCATGACACCCACCACGCCGACATGGCCGTCACCAACCTGCTCTATGTGGCTCATCTGCTGAAAGTGCTTCCGCAAGTTGCTCCTACCCTCCGCCAATACCGGCAGTGGCAGACCAAGGGATTCCTGTACCAGTATAATCTGTTGCTATACGAGGCCATGAAAAGGTTGGAGAGTAACGACCATAATGGTGCCATCGCCATCTATGACCGACAATTGGCCTTGTTCGGAGCCTCAAAGGAATACCGCCGCCTGCTCTATTTCACCTATATCAATAAGGTGTATGCCTACCAGGATATGGGACTCATCGACAGGGCTTTAGCATGCATGACCGAACCCGAGTCCATCGCCACGACCATGAAGCAAAAGGACTTGAAACTCGAGGTTTATACGCTCTACTCTGAACTCTACAAGGCCAAGGGGGCACAGCGCCAATACCAAGACTATCGCGAGAAATACTACAACCTGAAGGATACCCTGACTAACTATCGTCAATTGGCCAGCGTGAGCGAAATGGAATTCCAATCACAGCTCAAAGAGGTGGGCAACGAGATACAGCGTCTCAACCACAAGCACGAAATCCAGCGAAACATCATTATAGTGGGCTGCATCGTCTCTGCCGTCATCCTTCTGCTGCTCTTCATAGTCTTCCGTCAGAACCGACGGCTGCGCCAGAGCAACCAACAGCTCTACCGTCAGAATGTCAGCCTGCTCAAAGCCGAGGAGGAACAACGTCTGATGAGACAACGGACAGCAGTGTCGGAGCTGCCCTCACAACTTCAGTCCAGCGACCCAGGCGAGAAGAAGCAAGAAAAGG
>ONMG01000114.1 GCA_900318855.1 uncultured Prevotella sp. | reverse complement strand
TTCTTATCTTTGTTCTTATCCTTGTTGTTCTTATTCTTGGGATTGGGTTTGGGCTGCTGCTTCTGCTGCTTCTGCAACCGCTTGCAAAGCGCAAGATTATAGCGAGTCTCATTGTCGTTTGGATTGTTCCTTAGACTCTCCTCGTAAGCCTTGATAGCGTCACCATAGAGTCGTCGTCCCTGACAGATAACACCGATATTGTGATAGACCTTAGCCTTTCGTAGGGGGCTGGTTTCAATCTCACCGGCCCGCTGATATTGCACGATAGCAGCAGAGTCCTTCTGTTGCATCATCAGGGCACATCCCAAATTATAGAGTGCCTGTGGATTACGGCTGTTCTTCTGAAGTGCCTTCAGATACTCGGCTTCAGCTTTTGCATAGTTCTGTTGCCGATAGAGCTTGTTGCCCGAACGGATAAACTGTCTGTCGCTCTGTGCCTGGGTTCGCCCGGTACTCCCAATCAACAGGGAGAGCACAGCGACCATCATGATGAAATATCTCTTCATTGCTAATTCAACCTTAATCTTTCTGCCATTCGGAGCCTATGCCCGACCGGCGAAACAAGCAAATTCCCCGAAGCCTGGGATTTCGGCTTTCCCTAAGACACGTCTCAACAATCAGCAGCACCAAAGCCAGAATGGCAAAGGCTTGGAACTGTTCGTCGTATTCGCTGTAGATAACGCTGCTGGTCTCTCCTTTCTGCAATTTCGAGAGGGCATCGTTGAGACGTTCCTCGGCATCCGAGGTATTGTAGACATGTATGTAAGTGCCCTTTCCGGCCTGCGCTACCTGTTGGCACATCTGCTCGTTGAGTGCCGACATGACTGTCTGCCCGGAGGCATCCTTCATATAGCCACCATTACCGGTGGGGATAGGAGCCCCCTTGGGATCGCCCACTCCGAGGACAAACACATTCACTCCCTTCTTCTCGGCAGCCTTAGCAGCTTCCAGCGCACCGCCCTCATGGTCTTCACCATCCGTGATGATAATGATGGCACGGCCCACTTTGTCCTGCTGCGTAAAACTGTTCATCGCTAAATTAATGGCCCGGCCGATATCGGTACCCTGAGTCGCTATGAGCGAGGGGTCGATGTTTTGGAGAAACATCTTAGCGCTGACATAATCTGTCGTTATGGGCAGTTGCACAAAGGCATCGCCAGCAAAGACCACCAGTCCAATCTTGTCATTGGTAAAGTGGTCGACAAGGTTCTCCACAAGCAGCTTACTTTTCTCGAGTCTGGAGGGAACAACATCCTGCGCCCGCATGGAATTACTAATATCCATACATATCATGGTTTCAATGCCCTCCCGCTTGTCGTGCGACACCTTTGAGCCCATCTGCGGACGTGCCAGCATGATAATGAGCAGAGCCAACACGGTCTCCATCAGCCAGAACTTCACCGAGGGTCGGAATTTAGACACATCGGGCATCAGCTGCCGCAAGAGCTCCACATCACCTAAGCGGCGGAGCTTCCTGCGCCTCAGCCGGAATCCGGCAAACCTCACAAGGGCAAGTGCAGGAACGATTAACAACAGCCATAGATATATAGGGTCTTCGAATCTAAACATGCTTACATTAATCCTAAATCAATTCATGCTAAGGAATCCTACGCAGCAGCGTGTTACGGAGCAATATCTCAAGCAGCAGGCTTAGCACAGCCACGAGAGCAAAGGGCTGATAGGCCTCATAGCGCTTAGAGAACTTCTTGACATCCATCTTGGTCTTCTCCAGCTTATCAATATCCTTGTAAATATTCTTCAGCTCCCGATTGTTCGTTGCACGGTAGAAGTTGCCGTCCGTCTCGGCCGCAATATCGCTGAGTGTCTTCGTGTCGATGTCGGCCTGGAGGCTAATATACTGCACGGTGCCGCCCACCGGAATGGGGAACCGGGCCACCTTATTGGTGCCAATACCTATGGTGTAGACCCTTATGCCGAGGCTCTTGGCAATCTGGGCCGCCGTCATGGGAGAGATGTCACCCATATTGTTGCTACCATCCGTGAGAAGAATCACCACCTTGCTCTTGGTCTTAGAATCCTTGAGGCGCGAGACTGCATTGGCCAGTCCCATACCGATAGCCGTGCCATCACTGATGAGGCCGCGTGCCGCTATATCGGTGCGCACGCTCTGCAGGAGATTCAGCAGACTGGTGTGGTCGGTCGTCATAGGGCACTGCGTGAAGGCCTCGCCCGCAAATATCGTCAGTCCGATATTGTCGTTCGGCCTGCCCGAGATGAACTCAGCAGCCACGCTCTTGGCAGCCTCAATACGGTTAGGGCGCAAGTCCTCAGCCAGCATTGAGGTAGAGACATCCATGGCCAGCATGATGTCGATACCCTCGACCGACTTCTTGTCCCAGGCATTGTGAGTCTGCGGCCGTGCCAGCACACACACGATCATAACAAAGGTGAGGCACCTGAGCACCATCGGCAGATGCATGATGCGCATACGCCAACTCTTCGGTGCAAACTCATAAGCGCGGGTGTCGCTCATCTGCATCGTTGGCTCACCCTTCTTCCGATAGAGGAAATACCATAGGATATATGGTATAAGCAGGATGAGCAGCAGGAAATACTCCTTATCTACGAATTCCAATTTCTCTTTCTCGTTATGCTCTCCCCCCATGCGGCATCTGACCGTCAGGAAGAGCAAGTTCACATCACGCTGCTACATGAGCAACTCATATACATTATATAATATATAGACCAGCAGTAGGGCAACCGCGGCAGCCGCGGCATAGAGGAGCGTCTTCAGCGTGACGCGGCTCTTGCGCGACTTCTCCTCGTTTTCACTGAGCTTGGGCACTATCTTTTCCTCTGTCTCCTTGGCATCCGTCTTCGTCGAGTCGATGAAGTTGACGGCATTCACAAGATTGAGGTCATTCTCGTTGATGAGTGTCGAGTATTTGGCAAACTTCACCAAGTCGGCGGTCACAAAGAGCTCCTTGAGCTCGTCTATCATCTTCTTGTCACCCGTCTGCTGCAAGCGGTAGATGATTTCAGAGCTTGTCATCTCCATTGCATTGAAGCCGAAACGCTCCTTGATGTACTGACGCAGCGTATCGGTGAGCTGAGTGTAATAAGCCTTCTGATCCTCCGACGTTGTCATGTGCTCCTGCTTCAGCTTGGCTATCTCATTGAGAGCCTTCTGATGAGGCGGTATATGGCGCACAATGCGTATGCGGGTAACGATGGGCTTGTTCTGCTTCAGCCTGACAAAAAGGTAAGTTGAGAGCAGGAACAGCAGCACCATGAGCACACTTAGCCAGAACACCGGTCTCCACTCACTCCATTGGAAGGGATTGTCCTGCACGTCTTTCGGGGGGAAGAACTGATTGGGATGCAGCGTATCGACATCCATCGTGATGACCTTCAGCGCCACCGTGTTGCCAGTATAGGTACGCCCGTTGACTTTCACCTTCTGACCGGGGATGGCATAGAGGTGCTCGTCAAAGGAGGTAAGCGTATAGCTGCGCTGCCACTGCACCTGGTGGTTGTCGATGGCCGTACTGTCCGGTTGTGTTGCTCCCAACACCTCTACTCCGGGAGTGATGTACTGACTCCGACGATAGGTGGGGAACACGACATGCGCACCCTCAGGGGTCGTTACCGTGATTGTGAGATGAGCCTGCTGACCGATAAGGATGCCAATGGAGTCAACCTTCTGTTCCACGCTCACCTGACCGACAGCGGTGCGACTCACGGCCAGCATCACTATCAGCAGTGCAAGATATTTAAATAGTGCTTTCAACACAATTTCTTAACCTTTATGAATAATATATACGTCTCACCGTCCTTGTGACCGTAGCCTGAACAGCAGGATGAGTGCTTTGGTGAAGTCTTCGTTAGTGGCCACACTGGTCCAGTCGATACGGCTCTTGGCCAGGACTTGCTTCAGCCGGTTCTGGCGCTGCAGGAAGTAGTGCACGTGAGCCTGGCGCAACTTTGCCGAGCTGGTGTCGATGAGCATCTCGTGGCCGGTCTCGGCATCACACACTTTGAGCAATCCCACATCGGGCAGCATCCGCGCAAGCTGATCGTAGACTTGTATGGCCACGACGTCGTGCTTGTTATTGGCAATGGTCAGGGCGTGACAGAAAGCCTCGGAGCGATCACTCTCAGCCGAGAGCGAGCGGTCGAAGAAGTCACTGATGATGAATGCCGTGCAATGGCGGCGCATCACCCGCGTGAGGTACTCCACAGCACCCGCGATATCCGTGTTACGGCTCTCGGCATGGAAGTCGAGCATCTCGCGAATAATGTAGAGAATATGCCTGCGCCCCTTCTTGGGAGGAATATATTTCTCGATGCGGTCGGAGAAGAATATCACTCCTATCTTGTCGTTGTTCTGAATGGCACTGAAAGCAAGGGTGGCAGCGATCTCAGTGGCCAGACTGCGCTTGAGCTGCCGACGGGTGCCAAAGTCGAGCGACCCCGACACGTCGATGAGCAACATCACGGTGAGCTCTCGCTCCTCTTCAAACACCTTCACATAAGGGCGATGGAAGCGAGCCGTCACATTCCAGTCGATGTCGCGCACATCATCGCCGAACTGATATTCCCTGACTTCAGAGAAGGCCATACCGCGCCCCTTGAAAGCAGAGTGATACTGTCCTGCGAAGATGTTCTGACTAAGACCGCGCGTCTTAATCTCTATTTTTCTTACCTTCTTTAGTATATCCTGTGTATCCATTCCAAGTACAACGAGTTAGCGAAACATCCACAACCACGACATCAGTACCCGTTCATCAGGGCACTTCTATCTTATTGATTATCTTGCTCACAATCTCCTCGCTGCTCACATTGCTGGCTTCGGCCTCATAGCTCAAGCCGATGCGGTGGCGCAGCACGTCGTGAGCCACGGCCCTCACATCCTCAGGCACCACATAGCCGCGATGCTTGATAAAGGCATAGGCACGGGCCGCCTTGGCAAGATTGATGCTGGCACGCGGACTGCCGCCGAAAGTGATCATATCCTTCAACTCTGGCAGACCATAACGGTCGGGATAACGTGTGGCGAAGACGATGCTGGCAATATACTGCTCTATCTTCTCATCGATATACACCTCGTTGACAATCTTCCGCGCACTGATGATTTCATCGGCTGTCGTCACCGGTGTAACCTTGGGCAGAGCCCCCTTGAGGTTTTCACGAATGATGAGCTTCTCCTCTTCGATGGTGGGATAGTCGATAATGACCTTCAGCATGAAACGGTCGACCTGAGCTTCAGGCAGCTCATAGGTGCCCTCCTGCTCAATGGGGTTCTGGGTTGCCATCACCAGGAAAGGATTGGGCAACTTGAAGGTGGTGTCGCCAATTGTCACCTCATGCTCCTGCATGGCCTCAAGCAGGGCGCTCTGCACCTTGGCCGGAGCACGGTTGATTTCATCAGCCAGCACGAAGTTGGCAAACACGGGGCCTTTCTTCACCTGGAAATTCTCATCCTTCTGTGAATAGATGAGCGTTCCTATGACATCGGCAGGAAGCAAGTCGGGGGTAAACTGAATCCTACTGTAGTCGGCATCGATGAGCTGAGCAAGCGTCTTGATAGCAAGCGTCTTAGCCAGGCCTGGCACGCCTTCGAGCAGGATATGCCCATCGCTCAGGAGCGATATGAGAAGCGAGTCGATGAGATGCTTCTGCCCGACGATGACTTGGTTCATGCCCGTTACGAGATTGGTGACAAACCCACTCTGCTGCTCTATCCGCATGTTCAGCTCGCGGATATCAATAGATTCTGCCATAATATTCTATGTTTCTTTATTATGCTTCTAATCAGACGCAAAATTACAATATAAAGCACGTATAAGGAAAATTCGGCACCTAAATAATATTAAAAACCTTTCTCAATCCTAATAATTTAAGAACTTTTCAAGGCTTAGGCTTGAGGCCGGGTGGGCGAAAGTCAGGTGCCGGACGGTGTGCATAGGGATTCACCGAATACAGACTGTGCTCCGCATGGGCACCCAACCTGCCGACATAAAAAAGGAACATGCATGACGGAATATTCCTCACTCTTCGGTGGGGGCGCTGACGGCAGCCAAATAACAAACGGGAAACTGAGGAAAGAAAGGTGTGAGCACTTTCCATCAAGCGCACGGTACTATTCGGCGATTGATAAAGACGCAAGATGACAGCCACTCACACCACATTATCGAGTAACGACCACCTATAAAGCGCTTCACATTAATTTTGCCGTTGTACCGTCGCTTACAAGGAATCTCGTCAGACTACAATCTGATATCCTCTGCTAAAAGATTAGCATGCAAATGTACCCATATAAATTGGAACCCACAAATTTTTCGCCCATTATTTTCACCTGCCGTACATTCTTTATTACTCTTTTCAGCCTTCATCACCGAAAGCGCCCATGGCCGTAAGCTCATCGTTGATGCGCTGCACAGGCAGCCCCATGACATTGAAGTAGCTCCCACGTATTGACGTAGCCCCCACGTATCCGATCCATTCCTGGATGCCATAGGCACCGGCCTTATCGAAGGGGCGATAGTGAGTCACGTAATACTGAATCTCCCATGGTGTCAGTGGTCTGAACGTCACATCAGTGGTGACGGTGAAACTGCGCTGCTCGTGCTCGGTGGTGAGGCAGACTCCCGTGATGACCTGATGCGTGCGGCCGCTGAGCTCCGTGAGCATCCTCACGGCATCGGCCTCGTCCCTGGGTTTGCCCAGCACCTCGTTGCCCAGCACCACCACCGTATCGGCAGTGATGAGCAGCTCTCCCGGCACCACCTTGTAGGCCTCCGCCTTTTCTTTGGCTATGAACTGCGGCACGCGGGCCACCTCCAGGTTTTCAGGATAGGCCTCGCTGACATCAGGCAGCACCTTGACCACAAAGTCGACATCGAGCCCTGCGAGCAGTTCGCGGCGGCGCGGAGAATTACTGGCTAAAACTATCTTATACTGAGTAGTGCGCATAGTACGGATATTAAATTGATCACCACAGTGTCTGGCCGCTCACCAGCCGAAAGCCTTCTCATCGCTGAGCCACTTGCCCTGTGCGGTGAGCACCTGCTCCAGCACATCGCGGCCGCAGCCGAAGCCTCCTTTATAATAGCTCACATAGAGCGATATCTCCCTCACCTCGTGACAGGCATCAGCCGGACAGCAGGGACATCCGCAGCGCCTCATCACCTCGAAATCGGGAATGTCGTCGCCCATGAAGAGCACCTCGTCGTCGTTTAGTCCATAGCGCTTCGTAAACTCCTCATAGGTCTTTATCTTCACGGAGCATCCCATGAAGACATCCTCCACGCCCAGGCCGGCATAGCGCTTTCTCACAGCCTCGGTCTTTCCACCAGTCATGATGGCCACGCGCAGCCCCTGCTTCATGGCCAACTGTATGGCATAGCCATCCTTGATGTTCACCGTGCGCAGCGGCTCACCGGTGGAGTCCAGGACGATGGTCTCGGCAGAGAGCACACCGTCGACATCGAAGACCACGGCCTTAATCTTCTTCAAATCGTAGTTAATCATGCGCTTCTACCCTATTGTTTTGACAGCAGTCCATTTCAGCTTCCGCTCGTCGGCCGGTTCCTTCTTGTCGGCAGCATGACCGAAGGCCACCAAACAAAGCACCCGTTCGCTGCCGTCTATGCCCAGAATCTCGCGCACGGCTTCTTCGGCCGGCGTTCCGTCAGAGCGCTGATGGTCGCGCATCTCCACCCAGCAGCTTCCCAGTCCCAATTCCTCGGCCTGGTACTGCATGACTACCGCAGCCACTGAACAGTCCTCTATCCAGCACCCGTCTTCATCCGGATTACAGGTGATTGCCACTGCCACGTCGGCCTCGGCCACCATAAGCGCTCCGGTTTTCTTCGCCGTTGAAAGCCGACGGAGCAGCTCACGGTCGCGCGTCAGATAGAAATGCCATGACTGGCGATTCATAGCTGTCGGCGACATCAGGGCGGCACGCAGTATGAGGTGCATCTCCTCATCGGTCACCTTCCTGCCGTCAAATTTCCGGTGACTCCTACGCTGCTGAACAAGTTGTTCGAAATCCATATCTTTATTTTTAAGTGGTACAAAGATAATGCAAACGAAAGGAACGTCAAAGAAAAAGGCGTGCTTTTTTTTCGAGCGCAACTCCCGGGTGAGGTCTGACTTGCACCTTGAGCGGGTTAGTTTTGCCCTCGCAGCACCGAAGCGATGCAGCAGTGGCCACGCGACGAGAACGCAAATGCAGTGCGAGGGCTCCACAGCAGTTAGTTATGGTTAAGCCCACATTACTTTTCGACTTGCACATACCTGGCCGATTCACTTTGAGCTGATTTTGCTGACTGGCTAACGTTCGTTCGCTGCGTAGCTTCTTATCATTTGCTGCGTAGCGAACGATCTTTTTCTATAGGATTACCATATCGACCCCCCGGCTTTTACCCCTCAAGAATGCCACCTCAGCCCCTCAAAAACCAGAGGATTGCCCCTCAACACCCTCCCTGCTGCTGACCATACGCCGTCACCCGAAGGAGTCTATCGTGAGGCAGCAGACAGCCCTCTAACCCGGAGAGGTCGGCCTATAGCATAAGACGTTTTTGCAACAACAGGGGTGCAGACCGGGGATGGAGTAATCCACCTTTTCTACAGCGCGCCAAGGGCTTACAGGGGCATATCATATGCATACTCCATTCACCTCCAGCGTTTTACCAGCATTAAAGTCTTCCTGAGACAAAGAACATCATGGCCACCTTGAGAGAAGCCAGTCAAAGAACTTCATGGCCGACTTGAGAGAAGCCAGTAATAGCACGTGCTCCGTGAGCACACTGTGCGTCGGCAGCGATTAACCACCCCACGGGGAAACACCCAATGCGCCTCTATTCTATACTCTCCACGCTCACGCCGCTGAACTCCCGCATGAAGTTCATCACATGGCGCTGATAGTCAGCCCTTCGAATCTTGAGCTCCATGGTCACCGAGAATTCCTTTCCGTTTCCGTCCTCCTGCGGCTTCATATTGTAGGAGTCGATTTCCACGTCGGCATCCTGCAAGCTGTCCAGCACTTTGCGCACCGTGGCACGCGTCGGCGAAGAAAAGGCTACCACGATCTGGCGCGTGCCAAAACGCCTCACCAGTACGTTCATTGCCTCCAGACAGAGCAGCACGAGCAAGGTGGCGGCAGCAGCCAGCAGATAGAGTCCGGCTCCGGCTGTCAGTCCGATGGCCGAGGTCACCCACAGTCCAGCCGCCGTGGTGAGTCCACGCACAACGTGCTTCTGGAAGATGATGGTGCCCGCACCGATAAAGCCGATGCCCGTGACCACTTGCGATGCAATTCGGCTGGGGTCGAACGAGGCGTGGGCAGCCTCTGACAGTGCCTCACCAAAACCGAACTGAGAAATCACCATGAAGAGCGCCGAGCCCAAGCCCACTAAGAAATGAGTGCGAAAGCCGGCTTCCTTGGCACGATACTCACGCTCCAGTCCGATAGCGCTGCCCAGGAGGGCGGCCACAAAAATGCGGAGAACAAACTCCATATCACTGCTGAATGTCATATCCATCTGTCTTTGATGCGGTAAAATTAGCACTTTACCACGAACCCACAAAGAAATGCAGCCGATTTATTTCTCCAGGGGCGCCCCGTCTCGTCTCGCCCCCACCGGAGCACGGCATTACCGGCTTCCACCGCCGGCAGATAATGCAAGAAGTTCAGCCTCTCCATCTTCCCAACCCATCCCTTCAAGCACGTTACAACGCCCCATGCCCCAGCTCCGCATTCCCTCACCGCAATCTTCCTCGTCAGTCATCAAGAAGCCTTTTGTCGAAATTCAGCAGTGAAGGAGAGGCTTTTTTCTGACTCCAAGCTAAAAAATCGGCAGGCAGCACACAGCAAATAGAATAAAATTACTATTTTTGCGCTATGAATGGCATTACGGTAAGGATAATATCAAGAAGCAGGGAACTGCCAGCGATGCCGGACAATGACTTCTTCCACAGTCCGGGGCTTTTTCGCATAGCCGAACAGAGTCCCGGGCACACCCCATTCATGGTGGTCTGCGAGGATCAGGGCGGCCGCGTGGTAGCCCATCTGCTGGCATTAGTGCGCACTCGCGGTTCGCTGCTTCCACCCTACATCTTCACACAGGGCCGCATCTACGGTGAGGGCGACTACGACGAGGATGCCGAGCGCGAGGACGACATAGACCATGAGCAGCTCTTCGCCATCATGCTCAATGCCTTGACGCGCAAACTCCGACGACGCCTCTGCTTCTATATCGAGTTCAGCGACCTCAGCACCAAGATGTTCGGCTACCGTTACTTCCGTCAGCTCGGCTATTTCCCGGTGAGTTGGCAGGAGGTGCACAACTCTCTGCATAGCCTCTCGCCCGAGGAGCGCTTGCTGCCCAAGATGCAGCGCACCCTGGGCAAGGCCCGGCAGCGCGGCTTCAGCTGCCACGCATCGACCGACAGTACTGAAATCAGCGAGTTCTGCCACATCCTTCGCAAGCACTTCCGGCTCAACAGCCGACGCTTTATCCCCAAGGAGAAGCACTTCCAGCTGCTCAAGGACGATCCTCATGTGAAGTTCTTCATCACCACCCGCAAAGGGAAGCTCTGCGGTGGTTGCGCCTGCGCCTTCTCCGATGGCAAGGCCTTCCTCTGGTACCTCGCCTCACGCAAAGGGGCCCGGTCGCAGCACCAGTCGAATGCACTCGCCATTTGGACCGCCCTGCAGTATGCCTACCGTCACAACTACGGCCACATGTACTTCCTCGATGCCGGTATGCCCATCAGCCATGATGCCTACCGCAATTTCATCCTTGGATTCGGCGGTAAGCCTGTGACAAAATTCCGCTGGTTCCGCACAGCCTTCCCCTGGCTCAACCATCTGCTTCAGGCCACCATCGGAGGCTGACTCACAGGGCGCCTTTCTCTCTTGCGGGCCCGTCTGCTCCATCTTTTCAGGGCACAGAACTCAACAGCCCCGTATTTAACGTTATTTACCAAAACTTTTCTCCTTTCCTGACAACGATATTGACAAAAAAGCCTTACCTTTGCAAGGTTTTCGAAGTTATAAATTCAGGAATTGATTGAGTATCATCTTTCAGGAAGAAATTTAGGGTAAAAGGAATGAGACAATTAAAGATTCAGAAGAGTATTACCAACCGTTCAAGCGAGGCTCTTGACAAATATCTTGTAGAAATTGGCCGTGCACCACTCATCTCCATCGAAGAGGAGATAGAGCTCGCCCAGAAAATCAAGAAGGGCGGTCCCGAAGGGGAGCGCGCCAAGGACAAGCTTGTGACTGCCAACTTGAGGTTTGTGGTCTCTGTAGCCAAGCAGTACCAGCACCAAGGGCTGACCCTCACCGACCTTATTGACGAAGGCAACATAGGTCTGATTAAGGCTGCCCAAAAGTTCGACGAGACGCGAGGCTTCAAGTTCATCTCCTATGCCGTGTGGTGGATTCGCCAAAGCATCCTTCAGGCCATTGCCGAGCAGAGCCGCATCGTGAGGCTGCCGCTCAATCAGGTAGGATCGCTCAACAAGATAAACCACGAAATTAACAAGTTCGAGCAGGAGAACCAACGGCGTCCGTCAATAGCCGAGATATCGGAAGCCACCAATATCGAGGAAGACAAGATTGGACAGAGCATGATGGCCGACGGCCACCACGTGAGCATCGACGCCCCTTTCCAGGAAGGCGAGGACAACACCATGCTCGACGTGATGCCCAGTGGCGACGACAGCCGTACCGACCGTCAGGTGGACCACGAGTCGATGGCCATGGAGCTCGATGCGGTGCTGCAGAAGGTGCTCAAGGATAGGGAAATCATTATCATTAAGGAATGCTTCGGCATCGGAGGCCCCGAGAAGGGCCTGGAGGAGATAGGCGACCAGCTCGGACTCACCCGCGAACGTGTGCGCCAGATTCGGGAAAAGAGCATCGCCAAGCTCCGCGACAGCGGCAATGCCAAGATTCTGATGAAATACCTCGGCTAAGCATCGCAAGACTATAAGACTACGGGCATTATAAACGGCGGAACCCGCGACTCCAATAAAGGAAGCGGATTCCGCCGTTTGCTGTTGTAGCAGCTGCCTTTCAGAAACTAATGCACAAGGCCTTTAGCCTTCATGGTCTCCAGCAGTATGTGAAAGGCCGGACGGGCCATTGAGCCATGGTCGTAGCCACCAATCTCATAAAGCTTGATATCGCTCTGCCCATGTAGCTTCATCATCCTCACGAAGTAGGCATTCTCCTCGTAGCGTCCATAGAGCTCCAGCTCCCGGTCGCCAGTGACATCCACTATCGTGGGGCAGCCACGCCGGCACCAGTGCAGTGGCGCCCACTCATCGATGGTGGGCATGAGAGCGTCAATGCCCTGCATCTTGCGATAGGAAAAATGACTGATAACCTGTGGTGAGAATGGAGCATAGAGGGCCACCGAATCGGCATCCACACCGTGAGCCGCCAGCAGTTTCTTGTTCAGGCAAAGCATCAGCGTGATATACCCCCCGGCCGAATGTCCTGAGACCACAAGCTTGGAGGGCGAGCCATTATAGGCCCCGATGTGCTGCTTCACCCACGCCACGGCCTCCGCACAGTCATCAAGGCACTTGTCGACCGTCACTTTGGGCAGCAGACGGTAGTTCACCCCAACGACCACAATACCCAGATGCTTTAGCTCATCGGGCAGTTGTTTGCTGCCCCCAGTGAGTCCACCGCCATGAAACCACACCACGACAGGACAATCGTGCTTGTCGGTGGGATAATAGATGTCGAGTTTCAAGCGCTCACGTGAATAACTGTCGGATTTGGTGGAATAAGCAATGTCGGTCAGCACCTTGTCAGCACCGGCCGACGGTGTCTTCTGTGCACTCGCAAAGACTGCCTGCATCACGAAGAGCAAGGAAAGCAAAAATAGTCTCATAGTTTATTAAGTTGGTTTACTAAGTCGTCCATAATCATTCTGTCCACCTTCGAGATATGATTGGCATCCAGCAGCTGGTTGTCGGCATCGAAGTCACGGCTTATCACCGTCTTGTCCTTACCAGCGGCATTCTGAAGATATTGCTGAAAAAGAATCACAGCTTCATCCACCTGGCCCAGTGCCCACTTGGCATAGCCCGCGTTAAGACAGTCGCCGGGCACTCGCCTGGGCGAGGCAATGAGGTAGTCGTAAACGGCGTCGGCCTTGTCGGGCTGACCAAGCATGAGATAAGCCCAGGCCATTGTGCGTTTGACATTCTCGTTCTCGGAATCCTCAAAGCTGAGCCTCTGCAGCAGGGTCAGTCCGCCTTCGCAGTCGCCCTGCTTTATCTTGCACACGGCTATGCTCTGCTGCAACTTCACCGAGCCGTCGCCCAACCGGGCCACTTGCTGGAAGGCTCTCTCGGCAGCAGCATAGTTGGCTAAATGAAACTGAGCATGGGCCAGCAGGCGCCAAGCTTTCGGGCTGCGCTGCTCATTGGGGATGCGTTCCAAATGACCGACCGCAGCACTATAATCATTCAACTTCATACTGTTGCTTGCCAGCAGCAGACACACCTCAGCGTCATCATGTGAATGGTCTATGTGCTCAAGCAACCATTTCGCATGCTCATAGCGCTTGCGCTGCATGAAGAAGACAGCCAAATGAAGCAGCGACTTTCGATGGAACTTGGAGCACAGTTTGGTCACGGTGAGCCACGGCTTATCCTTTGCCGTGATAACGAAAGGGTTCTTGAACTCAACACGGAAAGGGCTGAC
>ONMG01000111.1 GCA_900318855.1 uncultured Prevotella sp. | reverse complement strand
GTAATTCAAATATACACAATAAGTTCAGTAGTTTTCTTCTTTTTTGCTACAATCTTCTATCTATCACTCCATTTTTCGGAAGAACCCCATTTATTACCCGGCAGGTAGGAAATGATCTTGGTGGCAATCGCACTGCACACGTAGGTAAGTAGGGCTATAGTAGGAATGGCTATCCGCACGGGCAACAGAGGAATAGCGTTGTCGCCTCCCACGATGGCTGCTGCTATGGGAGCCAGAAAGAACATGTGCATCAAGTACATGCCAAACGAGAGCCGGGCAATCTCCCTGATTATCTTCGGTGACTTTGTCTGTCGGATGCAGGTAAAGAGGAGAAAGGCGCCAAAGGTGGCGCACAGTACGTTCGGCGTGCAGAACTCCCATGCCCATTCCAACATAGGAGTTTCAATGAGCTGCCCCGGTACGCCTTTCATCCAGAACGACCAGGCTGTGGCTGGTTAAGGATTATTTTCAAACAAGGTCTTCAGTCAGGAAGTCATGTAGGGTAACAAATCATCGAAAAAGGTCCCGGACGGGCTTGTATGACTCTCCGGGACCTGTGAGATTAGGCTTTACGTGAGCTGTTACTTGTCGATGAGCTCCACGCTGCGCTTTACGAATGCGTTCAGAGCAGCGCCTTTGAGCATGCCATTCTGAAGCAAGGCGAGGTCGATGAGCTGGTGCACGACTTTGTTGCCCTTAGCATAATCGGAGAGCACCTGCGAGCGTTTGTCGCGCTGCTCGTTGACCGCCTTCTCGGTCTGCTGCAGGTCATCTTTCTCTTCCTTCGTTATCTCTTCGGGCTTCTTCTTGCTCTGGCTTTGGTGCAGGGCGGCGAGGCGTGCCTGCTGTCCTTTCAGCTCGTTCACGATAGGCTTCAAGGCATCGGCAGTGGCTGCGTCGGTGTCGGCAAGAACCTTCTTCACCAGGTCGTGGTCGCTGTTGAGCACGAGTGTATAGCTGTCGGGCATCTGTCCATAGAAGCTCATGCCGGGCTGGAAGCGGCTCATGTCCTTCATACGGCGCATGTATTCGCTCTGCGTGATGACTGTCGGCTGGGCTGTCGGTCCGAGTGCCTGCACGTCGACGTTGATTTCTATCTTGTCGAGCTTGGGTAGCTGCGAGCGGAACACCTGTGTGAGGTTCTCCCTCTCTTCGCCTTGAAGCTCTTCCTTCTTGACGTCGTCCTTCACGATGAGACGGTCGATGATGTCGGCATCCACACGTGCAAAGCGAGTCTTCTCCAGCTTCTCCTCCAACATGCTCACCATAGGCACGTCGAGCTCACCGCTGAGCATGAGTACGTTGTAGCCCTTGTCCTGTGCGGCCTGGATGTAGGTATACTGGTCTTCCTTATTCGTAGCGTAGAGATAGACGAGATTGCCGTCCTTGTCGGTCTGGTTGTCCTTCGTGAGTGTCTTATACTCCTCCATGGTGTAGTACTTGCCCTCGGTGTCCTTCATCAGAGCGAAGTCCTTGGCACGGTCGTAAAAGTCGTTGTCGGAGAGCATTCCGTAGTTGATGAATATCTTCAAGTCGTCCCACTTCTCTTCGAATTCTTTGCGGTTCTCCTTGAAGATGCTTTGCAGGCGGTCGGCCACCTTCTTGGTGATGTAAGTGGAAATCTTCTTCACATTGGCATCGCTCTGCAGGTAGCTGCGGCTCACGTTAAGCGGAATGTCAGGCGAATCGATGACTCCATGGAGCAGTGTGAGGAACTCCGGTACGATGCCTTCCACATGGTCGGTGACAAACACCTGATTGCAGTAGAGCTGAATCTTGTTGCGTTGCAGCTCAATGTTGTTCTTGATGCGTGGGAAATAGAGTATTCCGGTCAGGTTGAAGGGATAGTCGACATTGAGGTGAATCCAGAAGAGCGGATCGTCGTTCATGGGGAAGAGCGTGTGATAGAACTTCTTGTAGTCCTCGTCCTTCAGCGTGGAAGGAGCCTTTGTCCATAGCGGCTCTACATTATTAATGATGTCGTCCTCGGCAGTTTCCACTTCTTTGCCATCCTTCCACTCCGTCTTCTTGCCGAAGGCTATGGGCACGGGCAGGAATTTGCAATACTTGTTGAGCAGCTCCCTGATGCGAATCTTGTCGAGAAACTCCTTGCAGTCATCGTCGATATAGAGGATGATGTCGCTGCCGCGGTCGGCTTTGTCAGCATCCTCAATCGTGAATTTCGGGCTGCCGTCACAGCTCCATTTTACGGCTTTGCTCCCTTCTTTGTAGCTCTTAGTGACAATTTCCACCTTCTTGCTCACCATGAACGAAGAGTAGAATCCAAGTCCGAAGTGACCAATAATCTGATTGGCATTCTCCTTATATTTGTTCATGAAGTCAGTGACACCCGAGAAGGCAATCTGGTTGATGTACTTGTCAATCTCCTCAGCCGTCATGCCGATGCCCCGGTCGCTGATGGTCAGCGTACCCTTGTCCTTGTCAAGGCTCACGTGCACGGTGAGGTCGCCCATCTCACCCTTGAAATCACCCTGGGCGGCAAGCGTCTTTAGCTTCTGTGTGGCATCAACGGCATTGCTCACCATCTCACGGAGGAATATCTCATGGTCCGAGTAGAGAAACTTTTTGATGACGGGGAAGATGTTCTCAGTAGTAACCCCGATTTTTCCTTCTTGCATACTTATATTGTCAATTTATTATTCTTTGATTCAAACGTTGCAAATAGTATGCCAAGATTCTCCCGTGGGGGATAGTGTCATCCTGCAAATGAGCCGTTCGGAGAGCTTCTTCTGTTGTTTCTGAGCCGGTGAGGGCAGTCCGATGAAAATAAATATCTAATTTTGTGTCACAATCCGACTAAGTCTTCGTAATTAGATTGGAGCGACAAATACAGAAGTCATGACACCTGAGGAATTCCAACAAGAGACAGCCCAGCTGCAGCGGCCCCTCGTCCGTCTGGCCACCCGCCTTACGGGCAGTCAGAGCGACGGTGCCGATGTGGTGCAGGACGTGCTTCTCCGCCTTTGGCTCATGCGCGACACCCTCCATGCACCAATAGGGCCGTTGGCTCGGGTGCTGGTGCACAATCAAGCTGTTGATGTGTTGCGCCGGCGGCGTCCTACTACCGATGTCAGTGAGGTTGCCGAAGCGTGCAATGAGGCCGACAGTCACGAAGAGGTTGAGCGCATGATGAAGATAGTCGGCCAATTGCCTCCGCTCCAACAAACCCTTCTTCGCCTCCGTCACCAGGAGGGCATGGAGATGGGGCAGCTCGCCCAGGTGCTCGGCATCTCCGAGGTGGCCGTGCGCAAAGCGCTCAGCAGGGCGCGGCAGAAAGTGAAAGAACAATATTACAAGATGTATCGCATATGATAGGAAAAGATTACATACAGACCTTGGTCGACAAGTTCTTCGAGGGTACTACGACGCTGGACGAGGAGCGACTGCTCATCGACTACTTCCGCTCGCATGAGGTGGAGCCCTCGCTTCAGCCGCTCAGGCAGATGTTCATCGACCTGGGTGCAGTCTCTGCTCCTGTGCAGTTTGCGGTCAGACCGCGCTTATGGCTGCGCTTGCGTCCTTGGATGGCTGCGGCGAGTATTGCGGCTGCCGTCATCCTCTCTCTCTCCCTCATCATGCGTCAGCAGAACGAGTGTGTGGCCTACGTCTATGGACAGCGTGTCACCGACCGCACGGAAGTGATGAAGGAAGTGAAAGCCACAATGGCCACTGTCGACGAACCAACTGCTGACATTCATAATGAGCTACAGCAGATATTCCAATGAATGAACCCAAATACTACAGTCTTATGAGACGTTTGCTTTTATTGCTCATGCTCTCCTTGCCGATGGTACTTCGCGCGCAGACGGGACTCGGCATCAACTCACTCTTCCAAGGCAAAATAGTGCCACAGGAGAGGATGGTAGAGACCCGTGTGCGTGGACGTTCCATCAGTGCCTATGGACTGAGCTTCTATCGCAGTGTGCGGGCCGAGGTCAGCCGGCAGGAACTCATGCGCATCGAGGGGCTATACAAGATTGATGCCAAGGAAGCTATGGAGCAGGAGACGAAGAAGAAATCAGACTCATGGTGCAATTCCCTCATTGCGCTCCCTGCCAAGGGGGGCAAAGGACGCTTCCTGAGTTTCCAGTACAAACGGAAGGGGGGCCAGTACAGTCTGACTGTTGTCTACCTGGAGGGAAGTGCGACCACCATTGCCGACTTGCGCTCGAGGATAAAGATGTGAGCTGGCGACTTTATAACAATGAAACTTAAATAACAGAACGATATGAGAACGATTACATTACTTTTTGTACTGCTTGCCGTGACAGTTGCCAGGGCTAACAATGACAACGACACTGTGGTAGTGAAGAATGCAAAGAAGGTGACGATTGTGACGAACGATTCCCTGCAAAAGATAGAAATACAGGGCAAGGAGGGGGATGACAATTTCCACTACACGAACACGATACAGCTTGTTGACAGCAACTACGTGAGTTCTGCGGTAGTTGACCGCAACTTCGGTTTCGCCATCGGACCATCCAAGAACAACCGTCATCCCATGGAGGTGCAGATGCACTTCATGATAGGCTACAACAGTGCTCTTTCCACACCCGAGCATATGGACGTGAAACCTTTTTCCTCAGCTGATATTATGTGGGAAATCGGTGAGTTCAACTATCGTCCCTGGTCGTCATCGACCGATCAGATAGCTGTCGGTGTCGGTCTGTCATGGCGAAGCTATCGCATGACAGGCAGTTATCGTTTCGTAAAGTCGGCAGAGGGAGTCACTTCCGTTCAGCCAGTGCCGGAGGGCGCAGAGCCTAAGTTCTCGCGCATCAAGACTTTCGGATTGTCATTCCCCATACTGTATAAGTTCAATCGGGTGAAACGGTTCTCTTTCCAGTTCGGTCCAATCATCAACTGTATCAGTCATAGCTCCATGCTTACCCGTTATAAGTTGGACGGCAAGAAGATAAAGGACTCCGCAACCGACCTTCACCACAATCCCGTGACCGTTGACCTGATTGCCATTCTCTCTAATCCTATCGTGGATATGTATGTGAAGTGGAGTCCGTGCAACGCCTTCCAGTCGGACTTCGCGCCGAAGTTCCATTCTCTCTCCTTCGGCTTCTACTTCTAAAACGCTCTGCCTGGGACTCTCTCGTGCCGGATGCGTCTACTTGGGTCAAAAGTTCCCACTGGGCAATGAGCCTGACAGAAAAGCCGCAAAGCCTGACTGCTGTCAGGCTTTTTTTTCGTAACTTTGCACCCATATCACTGTTGTTTATGGGCTATCACGTCATTGCCATCATCGTAGTGCTCATTTGGGGAGTCACCTTTGTCAACTCCAAGGTGCTTCTCAATCAGGGTCTCATGGCGCACGAGATTTTCACGCTGCGCTTTCTGTTGGCTTATCTTTGTATCTGGATCATTTCTCCGCGCAGGCTCTTTGCCCGTAGTTGGAAGGACGAGGGGCTCATGCTGCTGCTCGGCATTACCGGCGGCTCACTCTATTTCGTCACGGAGAACATGGCTGTTAAGGTAGGCTACTGCGACAATGTGTCCTTCATCGTCTGTACGGCTCCCCTGCTCACCACTTTGCTTGCCCTGATGTTGGTGCGCAATGTCAGAGCCACAAAGGGGCTTGTTGTGGGGTCACTGCTGGCCGTGTGTGGTGTGGCAATGGTTGTGTTCAACGGTCATTTCGTGCTTAAGCTCAATCCCCTTGGCGATGCCCTTGCTTTCTCGGCCGCACTGTGCTGGGCCGTTTATAGTCTGCTAATGCGTAAGGTGAGCCACTACGAGAGTGTGTTCATCACTCGCAAGGTGTTCTTCTATGGACTGCTCACGGTGTTGCCGGTCTATCTTGTGCGCCCTTGGAATTTTCCGGCGCATGGGTTTGCGGAGCCTGCCGTGTGGGGCAACCTGCTCTTCCTCGGATTGGTGGCAAGCTTCTCGTGTTACGCACTGTGGACCTTAGTCATTAAGAAGATAGGAGCAGTGAGAGTGAGCAACTACATTTATCTGAACCCCGTCAGCACCGTTGTTGCCAGTGCACTCGTACTTGGCGAGAGCCTCACCTGGCTTTCCGGCTTAGGCAGTCTGCTCATCCTGGCCGGCGTGTGGCTGGCAGCTAAGAATAGAGATTATGAAGGATAAGCCGATAAGGGTATTTCATGTCATCACCCATTTCGATTTGGGCGGTGCCGAGCGGGTGGCCCTCAACATAGCTGAGTCGGTATCGCCCGCAGTGGAGTGTCATATAGTAGAAGTGGTTCGTGCCCATTCGGCCTTTACCTCCAGATTTATCGCTGAGATGCAGGCTCATGGTATTCGCTATCACCGGGCCATCGTGCCACAGTTCAGCTTTCACTATCTCTTTGAGCGCCTGGCGGTTGTCACTTTTCCACTCTGGTTCGTGGCTCTTTATCTGCGATACCGTCCAAAGGTTATCCATACTCACACCGAGGTGCCCGACATGGCCGTCTATGCTTTTTTCAAGGTCTTCCCTTGGCTGGCCTACAGCTGCCGTCTTGTGCGCACCCTTCATAACACTCAGCTGTGGAGCGGACTGGAGCATTTCGGGCGACGGGCGGAGCGCTTTATGCAGTGCCATCATGCCAATGTAGCCATATCGGAAAGCGTGCAGCGGTCTTATCACAAACGTTACGGACAGCTTCCACCTATTATATATAATGGAGTGCAGACAGCGTCAGCGCGAGCCTACGATGGCATAGTGAAAGGGAAGGTGAACATAGTGTTTGCGGGCAGGTTCGAGAAGCAGAAGGGCATCGATGTACTCGTGGAAACAGTCAGACTGCTCCGCTCCGATTCGCGCTTCTACTTCCATATCTTCGGGAGTGGCCGCTTGGAGAGCTTCCTGCGAAATGGGCTTGTCGGCTGTGAGAACTGTCGGATAGCGCCACCGCTATTCGGTCTTTCCTCGTTATTGTCATCCTTCGACTACCTCTTTATGCCCTCGCTTCACGAAGGTTTAAGCATGTTGTCGATGGAGGCTTCCATGAATGGGGTGCCCGTAGTGGAGAGCGGTTGTCCGGGGCTTGGTGAGACCCTGCCGCCCGACTGGCCCCTAGTGAGTCGTGAGAATTCGGCCGCGGCCTATGCCCGCTGTTTCGCTGTGCCCGAGGAGCGCAGAAAGGCTTTGGCCGATGAGGCCCGACGCTACGCTGAGGCTCATTTCACCATGCGGCTGATGGGGCAGGCTTATGAGCGGCTCTATAGAGACAAGTGTTCGAAAGCCGACTAAAACAACAGGTACAGAAGTGTGCCGGTGAAGAAGATGATGATGAGACCGGGACAACAGCAGGTGCTGTAGACGTGAATCTTCCGTCCCAGAGTCCGCAGCATGAGTGTGGCCACGCCATAGCCTAAGAGTGCACCGCAGATGATGTCGCCAGGGAAGTGCACGCCTAAGTAAATACGTGAGTAGCACATCATGGCGGCAAAGAGGCAGAGCGTCAGCCGTATGAACCGGTTGCGGAAGATGTAGCAAAGCACCGTAGTAATACCCACGATATTGGTGGCATGTCCCGAGACAAAACCGTAGCGTCCGCCGTGATAACCGTTGACATAATGGAGCAGGTAGCAGAGGGAAGGGTCGTGTGAGGGCCTTGGACGCGCTGTGAGGTTCTTGATGACTGTTGACGACAACTGGTCGAGCACGGTGATAAGCAGGGCGATGGCTATAATCAATGTTAGTTTTTCCTTCCAGTTTCCAGGATGATAATAGACAACGCTTCCCACCGTTACCAGTATGAGCGGTATCCATGCGCGCATGTGCGAGTAGCCGTACCAGAAGGAGTCGGTAGTGGCAGAGCCTTTAAAGTTGAGCAGAAGCATTGCCCTTTTGTCGGTCGTTATGAGGCTGTCGAGGATGAGGTTCCAGTTGGCGGCTATTTCCAGTAAGAGGTTGCAACAAAGCATTAGAAGCACGAAGGCCAATAAGGCATTTACCCTCGTCCGGGCAATGTGGATATTGGGGACGGTGATAGCGTTGCTGTACGTTTTTAGTATTCTCATAAGTGTTCTTTAGGTCTTTTGAAGTGTCCTTTATTTCAAGTATAGGTGCAAAGGTATGAAAACTTTTCAATATAATCCCTTTAAGCAATATGTTTTTTGCCAAATAGGTCATAATTTAATGGCTTCGTAATATAAGGTCGGGAGTATTCCCCCTTTGGGCGGTAATTTTAGGGGGTACAATCAAATAAGGGAAGATATTATTGCTTGTTTGGTGGAATTTGACTACATTTGCACTGTTAAAGCTAAGCACAATGAAGTTAGTGATAATGAGTAAGCCCACGTTCTTTGTGGAGGAGGACAAGATATTGGCCACGCTTTTCGACGAAGGCATGGATAGTCTGCATCTCTTCAAGCCCGGCTCATCACCGCTCTACGCCGAGCGTTTGCTCTCATTGTTGCCCGATGAATACTATAAGCGAATCACTGTACACGAGCATTTCTACCTCAAGAGCGAATATGGCCTGGAAGGCATTCATCTCGACGATGCCACCGCTGCGCCACCCGGCGGTTACCGGGGGCGGGTGGGGCGCACTTGCCGTGACCTCAGTCTGCTCAAGGAGATGAAGCGGAAGTCGAACTACGTCTTCCTCGGCAATCTGTTCGACTGCATAGAGATGAAGGGAGAGAAAGCCAATTTCAATATGGCTGAACTTGAGGCTGCATCACGTCGCGGACTTATCGACAGGCATGTCTATGCACTGGGTGGAATGAGTCTCGATCATGTGCGCATGGCCCGTGACCTCGGCTTTGGTGGCGTGGTGATATGTGGCGATTTGTGGAAGCGCTTCGACATCCACTCGCAGTCCGATTTCAAGGATATCATCACCCACTTCGAACGTCTGCGTAAAGCAGTCGACTGATGACGACAAAACCACACTTTATATTTAACACACTAACACAATGAGTGAAAAGAACTCTTTTCTTGTATTCTCGGGCACAAGCACGAGATATCTGGCAGAGAAGATCTGTGCCAGTCTGGACTGTCCGTTGGGAAATCTCCTTGTGACACGTTTCTCCGATGGCGAGTTTGTAGTCTCCTACGAGGAGTCGATTCGTGGTCGCGACGTATTCCTCGTGCAGAGCACCTTCCCCAATTCCGACAATCTGATGGAGCTGCTGCTGATGATTGACGCTGCCAAGCGGGCATCGGCCAAGCACATCATCGCGGTGATGCCCTATTTCGGATGGGCTCGTCAGGATCGCAAGGACAAACCACGTGTGAGCATCGGTGCAAAGCTTGTGGCCGACATGCTGAGCTGTGCCGGCATCGACCGCCTTATCACCATGGACCTTCATGCCGATCAGATTCAGGGCTTCTTCAATGTGCCGGTCGACCATCTTTATGCCTCCGGCGTACTGCTGCCCTATGTGCAGAGTCTGCGCCTGAAGAATCTCGTCATTGCATCGCCCGACGTGGGTGGCAGCAAGCGTGCCAGCACCTATGCCAAGTATCTGGGTTGCCCGCTGGTGCTCTGCAATAAGACCCGCGCTCGCGCCAATGTGGTGGAGAGCATTCAGATTATCGGCGACGTGAAGGACAAGAACGTCGTGCTCGTCGACGATATGGTCGACACGGCAGGCACCATCACCAAGGCTGCCGACATCATGATGCAGGCCGGTGCCGCCAGCGTGAGAGCTGTAGCCTCGCACTGTGTGATGAGTGGACCGGCTTCGGAGCGCGTACAGAACTCAGCCTTGCAGGAGATTGTGTTCACCGACTCTATTCCCTACACGAAGCGGTGCGACAAGGTGAAGCAGCTCTCTGTGGCCGACATGTTTGCCGAGACCATCCGGCGAGTCATCAATAATGAGAGCATCTCTTCACAGTACATTGTCTGACAGACTGATGCACCATCAATATTTCAGACTTTGGGGTATGGCTCTGCTTGTGGCACTCGGCATCATGACCGCAGGCTGCAAGCAGAGGCAGTCTCCTGTAACTCCGCAGAAATCAGAGCAGGTGAGAGAGGACTCCACTCTCATGCTGCCTGATTTCAAGATGACGCTCATCGGAGGTTCTGAGATGAGCGCACGCGCCGAAGTGGCCCAGCATCAGCTCACCATCCTCGATTTTTGGGCCAGTTGGTGTGGCCCCTGCCGTGCGGAGATGCCGCTGATGGTGGAGTTGTATAAGGATTATCATGCCAAGGGCTTGGGCATTATCGGTATCTCGCTCGATGAGGACGAGCAGGCTTGGAAGTCGGCTGTCAACAGTATGCATATGAACTGGACCCAGGTCAGCGACTTGAATGGATGGGACAATAGGGCGGCTCAGCTCTTTGGCATAGAGTCGATACCTTATACCATTGTAGTGAACCGACAGGGCGAGATTCTGGAAACGGGTTTGCGAGGCGAGGCCCTTCGTGATTATGTGAAGCGCTATTTCAACGATTAACTTTACTGTGCGCGTTTTCCCATGGCTAAACGGTCGTCGTCCAATTGGCTGACGGCCGTTTGAACATCTGATTGGTAGGAATCCGTTTGCCCTATAGGGGGCAGACGAGCATTCTGTGTGCATAAGCCTTCGTAGCTCCACCCACAGACTTTTTTTATGGAGAAACAATTCCTGAGGGGTGTTAATCCTTGTCCAAGCACAGACAGCAGCTTGCGGACGGACACCGGGGCTGCCCTTGCTGTTGGCTTTGAGGGACGACCTTAGGGGGCAAATACTATGGTCCTCATGGGGTAGAAGTGGCGTTCTCGCGGGGCAAAAGCTGCGGTATTTATATTGTAATGCTATAGAAAACGATCGTTCGCTAAGCAGCAAATGATAAGAAGCTACGCAGCGAACGATCGTTTGTCAGGCCGCAAAATTAAGAATGAAGCATCAGCCTGTGAATCATTCTGCTCCCTTGCGCGGTAAGTAGAGGTTCACATACTGATAGCAGGCCTGAGTCTCCTCTATGAGGCGGTTCTTCCGGGTGTTCAGAGGAGTCTGGAGGAACGAGCCGTCGGGCTGAGGCTTGACGGAGTACTGGGTGACCTTGCGGCCCGGAGACAGTACGGTGAGCGTGTTGTCACTCAACCGTCCCAAGTCTTGGTAGGTGGCCATGAAAGCACGGGGCCGATAGGAGGCCGAAAGCACATTCTCGCCCGCAAAGCGCACGCGGGGGCGTAACCCGAGGAGAGACATCACAGTCGGCATGACGTCGATTTGCGAGCATACCTTATTATATATACAGGGCTTCACAAACGACGGAGCATAGACGATGCAGGGAATATGGTATCTCTCGAGCGGCAGCGACGTCTTCCCGGCACTTGAGGCGCAGTGGTCAGCGATGACGATGAACACCGTGTTGGCAAACCATTTGTGACGCTTGGCGTCGTTGATGAACTTGCCAATGGCATAGTCGGTGTACTTCACTGCTGCCTCGCGCGATTGGACCTTACCCTTATACTTGATGCGTCCGGAAGGATAAGTGAACGGCCGATGGTTGCTGGTGGTCATAATCTGTGCGAAGAAGGGTCGCCCAGCACTGGCATCGGCATCGAAAGTGGTGAGGGCCTTGTTGAAGATGTCCTCATCACAAACGCCCCACACGTTGCTGAAGGTTATCTTGCTGTCGGGGATATCCGAGCGGTCGATTACCTCGTAGCCGTTGTGTGAGAAGAAGTCCTTCATGTTGTCGAAATAGCTGGCTCCGCCATACAGGAACTGGGAGTGATAGCCCAAGGCGTTGAGCACCCTCCCCACTGACAGGTCGCCCATCCGGTTGTCTTCCTGCTTGATGATGCTCTCGCCAGCGCTGGGCGGCACACAGAGTGAGAGCGCCTCCAGGCCGCGCACCGTGCGGTTGCCGCAGGCAAAGAGTGAGTCGAAGACAAGCCCCTTCTTAGTCAGCTGGTCAAGCTGAGGCGTGAGTCCTTCCGTGTTGCCATAGCGCGAAAGATAGCTGGCACTGAGACTCTCCACAGTGATGAGAACGATGTTGCGTTTCTGTGGCCCAATGGTGGAGTCGGCTGTTGCTATCACCTTGTAGCCGTCGTTGCCCAGGCCAGCCAGTCGGCGGTAGTCGGCGATGGCTTTCGTTTCGGGCAGAAGCTTATAGAAGCGGCGGTAATCGAGTTTGTTGTGGGTGAAGGCATAGAGGAAGTCGTAAGCCCCGTTCTGTTCCAGCTGAGTGACATATTGATTCTTGCTGCCCAGGTGGAAGATGCCGGCCGAAAGGGCGTAGGCACCGGCGAAAAGTCCGGCGTAGATGGCAATCTGGATAAAGAGCAGCCGCGGGTAGTAGGGCGGACGGTTGAAGAACCGGTTGCGCCGCGACTGCCACACGATGATGCCAACCGTGAGAAGCAGCAGGACGACTGTCAGGGGTACGATGGCATACGACTCGAGAATGTTGCCTATTACCTCGTTTGTATAGACAAGGTAGTCGACGGCAATGAAATTATATCTCACCCCAAACTCCTGCCAGAAGAAGAACTCGCCTGTAGTGATGATGAGAAAGAGGAAAACGTATACGCCCCATACAAAATAGAGCGAGCAACGTTGCCAGAGCGCACGCAGACGGGGAATGAAGAAGCGGAGCGAGAAGCTCAGCAGCTTCCAGCCGAGAAAGCAGGACGCGATGAGCGGTACTACACTGCCATACTGATGGAACAAGGAGCCCGGCCACAGCGAATAGAGGAAGGCTATAGCCAAGAGAATATCAAGTAGAGGACCTCCGAAACGTGAATATTTCCACTCGTTGAGACCAAAATAGAGTATCAGCAGTGGAAGCGTGAGCATGATGGCCATGCCCGCATCTGCGAAGACTCCAACAAAAAGAACTCTTACGACATCAAGGAAGCGAAGGCCTTCGTCATCGGTGCCACTGAACATCAGGACGATACGCAACAGGAAGCCAACAAGGATATAGAGGCGGAAGAATGCTCTGCCAATGAGATAGACGGGGTTACGCCGACGGGCGTTATTGCTTTTAAAGGTATTCATTGCATGTTATTGATAATTCGGGTGCAAAGGTAGGTATAATTCTTCTTATATGGGACATGTTTGAGGAAAAATAATCCAAGGTCTGCAATTTTTGTAATTCTGTGTTCCTTGTCATAAAGGTTGTAGGCATCAGTGAAAGGAGTCAGCAGCGGGGGATTTCATGCGCATAGATACTGTGTGTCCCATCGGGTCACCTCGCAGCTGTAAGATAAATAGGCTCAGAGGAGAATGTGTGTGGATGATGGGTTGATTTCAGCGCTTTGATGCCCGTGAGCATTGCAGATTCCAACGCCCAAGTAGCTGACATATAAAAGGTCAAACAGATGTTTGTCCATCGGAAATGCACTACATCTTGAAGATTCCAGTATGTAGGTAGCCGATGCTAATTATGAAGATGGAAGAGCGCGAGGAAGAGTCCATGAAGACGGAACTGGTGATTTTCTTGGACCTTTCTTTAGGTTGATTACCCGAATTTTGCTAACTTTGCCAAATGTCGGTGACCACTTCAATCTGTCACCCTCTACTCTTATTGATGCAGAAACCCTATGAAAGTAAATTTGACCACCTTTGAGGAGCTTCATCGCCCTATGTACGTGCTTGAGGAGCGACTGTTGCGTCGTAATCTGGAATTGATTCGGAGCGTCGCCCACGACAGCGGTGCCGAAATCATACTGGCTTTCAAGGCCTACGTCTTGTGGAAAACCTTTCCGCTGATACGCCAGTACGTTGGAGCCGCCACAGCCAGCTCGCTCTATGAGGCAAGGCTTGCAGCCGAGGAGTTCGGCAGTAAGGCTCACACCTTCTCGCCCGCTTACACTTCCTGGGAAATGCCCGACATTGCCCGTTGCTCCAGTCATCTCACCTTCAACTCTCTCTCGCAGTATGCCCGTCTGCATGAGATGGCCCGAGAGGCTAATCCCTCAGTGAGCTTTGGCCTCCGTGTGAATCCGGAATACAGTGAGGTGGGTACCGACCTGTATAATCCCTGCGCTCCGGGCACCCGCTTCGGCATCCTCGATGCCGACCTTCCCGCTCAGCTGCCCGCCGATATCGAGGGCTTCCACTGTCATTGTCATTGCGAGAGCGGAGCCGATGTCTTTCAGCGCACCCTTACTCACATAGAAGCCAAATTCTCGCCTTGGTTCAAGCAACTCAAGTGGATTAACTTTGGCGGAGGCCATCTGATGACGCGCCGCGACTACGACGTTGCGCTCCTTATACATATTATAAAAGACTTCCGTAGTCGCTATCCCTGGCTGCATGTTGTGCTGGAACCCGGAAGCGCTTTCGGTTGGCAGACGGGACCGCTGGTCTCCCAAGTGGTGGATGTTGTGGAGAACCATGGCATCCGAACGGCTATCCTTGACGTGAGCTTCACCTGCCACATGCCCGACTGCCTGGAGATGCCTTATCAACCCGCGGTACGATTTGCCAAAGCCGTCGGCAGCGAGTCCTTAGATGCCCCATATGTCTATCGGTTAGGAGGCAATAGTTGTCTGAGCGGTGATTTTATGGGCTATTGGCAGTTCGGCCATGAACTGCAGGTGGGCGAGAACGTTATCTTTGAAGATATGCTCCACTACACCACGGTGAAGACCACCATGTTCAATGGTATCTCGCATCCGGCCATAGCTTTAGCGCATGCCGACGGTGAACTTGAGGTGCTCCGGGAGTATAGTTATAACGACTATAAAAGCCGGATGGATTAGACGTGAAACTATTTTTTTTGAAAAAAAGTGCCTTAAAGCTTGTGGGGACAAAAAAAAAGCCTTACCTTTGCAACCGCATTTAGGGAAATGCTCCTGAACAAAAGGAATTGCGGCAATAGCTCAGTTGGTAGAG